>JBBIOI010000150.1:0-7016 GCA_037443425.1 Deltaproteobacteria bacterium | reverse complement strand
TTTTCAGAAACCTTTCCCTTTTCAATCAATTTCCCTAAAGACCATCTTATATTTCTTAATGCCTTATCCAATATTTCTTGATTGATATCGTTTAAAATAACCTCTAAACCTGCTTGTGCACAAACCTGTGCAATACCTGCTCCCATTAATCCTGAACCAATAATTAATACTTTTTTTATCTCCATCATTACCTCCTTAAGAGTGCAAGATTTTTAAAAAACTTAAGGAACCTATTAATTGCATGTAATTTTGTATACCATTTTTAACCCTATTGGTCAATAGAACATATCGTAATTCTACATAGGAAACGAAACCAAATACAGCAAGGGAGGAGTCCATGCCTTACGGCAGAAACCTCTTCTTAAAGATCTCTGAAAAACTATTTAAAAATTCTTTCATAAATGGGAAGGTGGGGTGAAAAAGCCTTCGAGCGGATACCTTTATTAGATTAGCAATATTGATTAATCCCCTTTAAATAGTTGGGTTTTTTCTAAAGCGATTGTTAGCAATTTAATCATTAAAAGCTCGCATCCAAAGGGTTTTGAACCCTATCTCCCCAGTCTAATCAAAGACTTTTTCAAGGCTCTCTGTGAGAGATCTCTGAAAAAGTCCTGAAGTAGTTAACCCCTCCATATCTCCCCCCCTTAAGATAAGGGAAGAATTTTATAGATTGAAATCTTAATGTTTTAGTTTTATAGTTTAGTTCATGAAAGCAATTAAATTTCTTATTTGGATTTGTTACTTATTAATCCTTCTCAATCCTCAGGGCTTTGCTGAGGAACTTGCAAAGAAGGGCCTAAAAGTTTCAAGTGCTGCCTTTCAAAATAATACTAATATACCATCCAAATACACCTGTGATGGTTTAAATATTAATCCTCCGCTCAAAATTGAAAATATTCCAAAAGAGACAAAGTCTCTGGCCATTGTTTTTGATGACATAGATGCACCCAAGGGTTCTTATGTCCATTGGATACTATGGAATATCAATCCGAATATAAAAGAGATCAAAGAAAATTCAATACCTGAAGGTGCCATAGTGGGTTTAAACGGTTTCAAGAAGAACAATTACAGCGGGCCTTGTCCACCAAGAAGGGCTCATAGAATAGATATGTATTTAGGATTTATGCCTTAGATACTCATCTCCAGATCGACCGATCTTCAACAAAGTCTGAACTTGAGAAGCTATGGAAGGGCATATAATTGATAGGGTTGAGCTGATAGGAATCTATAAAAGGATGATAAATTCAAAAAAGTAGATATTATCCTCCAAGGTAAAGACGGCGAACCTCAGGGTTCTCTAAAAGATCCTTTCCCTTCCCTTCATAACGATTATTTCCCATCTCAAGTACATAAGCATAATCAGAGTATTCAAGACTCAAAGCAGCCTTCTGTTCTACTATCAGGCATGGGACGCCAGATTCTTTAATCTCAAGGATTTTCTCGAATAATGTCTTAACCCATTTAGGTGAGAGTCCGAGTGAAGGTTCGTCAAGAAGCAGAAGCTTTGGTTTTATCATTAAAGCCCTTGCCAACGAGAGCATCTGCTGTTCTCCTCCACTCATCTCGCTTGCCTTTCTCTTTCTTCTCTCGCTAAGCCACGGAAATAGACTGTAAATCCTTTCAAGAGCTATCTCCTTTTCGTTTCGATTTCTAATCGTCCAGGCACCCATGTCGAGATGTTCTTGAACTGTCATATCAGGAAATACAACCCTTCCTTGTGGATTAAATGAGAGTCCTTTTTCAACAATAATATGAGTTGGTAGATTTGTGATATCTTCATTTAAAAATATAATCTTACCCGAATATACCCTCAGAATCCCAGCAATTGCCTTAAGAACAGTGGATTTGCCGGCTCCATTTGGGCCGATAAGTGATACTATCTCTCCTTCATTTACAGAGATTGAAACCCCATGCAGGATCTCCATCTTTCCATAGCCCGAGACAAGAGTATCTACATTTAATATAAATCCATTTTTTCTTTCCATATTTATTTCCCAAAATAGTGTTCAAGTAGTCTTTCATCCTTCTCGATCAGACTGCAACTCCCTTCTGCTATCTTCTGGCCATAATTTAGGGCAATTGCATTCTGACAGTGTCCCATAATGAGTTTCATGTCATGTTCTACTATAATAAAGGTTTTTCCTTCTTCATTTAGTTTATGAATCAACTCCATAAGTTCATTTTGGAGTGTTGGATTAATCCCTGCAGCAGGTTCATCAAGGAGAATGAGGTCTGAGTCAAGCATCAAAACCTGAGCAAGCGAAAGGAGTTTCTGCTGCCCGAAAGAAAGATCAGAAGCATAATCATCTTTTTTATCTGATAGCTTTATCAGGTGAAGAAGTTTCATTGCCTTCTCGATTGTCTTTCTTTCGCCTTCTTTTCCTACGACAATGAGATTTTCAAGAAGGGTCATTTTGGGGAATATTCTTACTATCTGGTATGTTCGACCAATTCCCTTTCGCGCAATCTCATAAGGTTTTTTCCCCGTAATGTCTTCTCCTTTAAAATATATCTTTCCTGAATCAGGAGAAAGGATGCCTGTTATTAAATTAAAAAGTGTTGTTTTTCCTGCCCCATTTGGTCCTATTAGTCCTGTGATAGAACCATATTCAATTGAAAACGAACAGTGATCAAGTGCAATAACTTCACCAAATTTTTTTACAACATTTTCAACTTTTAAAATTGGTCCCATAATGCCTTTTCCCATTTTTATATCTTTCTTGTCCTTGGTAAAATACCTTTCTCTTTCATCCAGCCAAGGATTCCTTGAGGGAAAAACAGTATCAAGATCATCAATAACCCTCCAAATATAGCCATATAAAGATCGGTCAATTCTGCCCAGAGTATCTCATGTATAAATGTAAATAAAGTTGCACCAATGAGTGGACCAAAGACCGTTCCAACTCCTCCAAATAAGACCATTACAATAGGGGTAAGAGTAAGTTGAATATTAAAGGCGTAGTTTGGATCAATGTAATTCTGGTAAGTACAATGGATTGCACCTCCAAAGCCAACAATAAAGGCGCTAAGGACGAAGGCAATGATTTTGTCTTTTGTCGTATTTACGCCGAGTGTTTCTGAAGCCAGTTCATCTTCACGGATTGCCATAAGCCTTAGGCCAAATTTAGAGTTTGTAATTTTATAACACAAAACCACTGTTATAAACGCCCAGGCAAGGATTGACCAGTAAAGTGTTGAAAGCTTTATACCTGCAACAAAAGGAACTCCCTTTCCTCCATGGGTAATGGGCTCTAAAAAACTCGTCCCAAATAGTTCCCTTGTTCCTTCAGTTAATGCAACCATAGAAATAGCAAAATATACCCCTTTGATCCTTAATAAGATATATCCAACTCCAGATGAAACAAGACTAACAAAAAAAGCCCCAATTGGCCAAGCAAAGATCCATGGAAATTTATAGTCCGCAATCAATAAACTGCTTACATATCCACTCACTCCAATAAACCATGCAAGACCAAAATTTGTATAGCCTGTAAGCCCTGAAAATAGATTCCAGCCCGAGGCATAAACACTAAAGATTAAGATGAGAACAAGAAGTGTTACCCAGTAGTCTGATGCAAAAAGAGGGAAAAGGATGAGAAAGGTCATTAAAAAAAAGATTATTAACCAAAATTTCATTTTTTTTAAAAACATATTTTTCATCTCTTAAACAATCCTGTCGGTTTTAGAAGCAGTATAAATAGTATAGTTATGGCCGGAATAATCTGTGCCATCTTTGCACTCATATATTGAGTTACGAGGGCCTCCAAAACCCCAATAATCAAACCACCAACAAGTGCTCCTTGAATATTTCCCAATCCGCCCAGAACTACTATGGCAAAGGCCTTTGAGGCATAACTTGTTCCCATCTGTGGAGAGATAACCCATTGAAGGCTAACAATGGATCCCGCTACTCCCGCAAGGGCAATTCCCAATCCAAATGTAATCATCCTCATCTTTTTCGTATCAATACCACAAACAAGTGCAACCTCAGGATTCTGAGAGGTTGCCCTTATTGCCTTACCCCAGTTTGAGTATTTCAGAAAGAGAAACAGTGCTAAAGTAATCCCTATGGCCAGACCAAATGATACGGTTTTTCCTTTACCTAAAACAAACCCAAATAAGGGTAGATTCCCTGTTAGATATGGGATAGATCTATAGGTGTTTGTCCAAAGAAATTGAGCAGAATTCCATATTAAGATTGATAAACCAAAGGTCAGTATCAATGAAGATAACTCATGTTCTTTTAAAAGCCGTTCTGTTATTCGATGATGAATCAACATCCCAGCAATAAAGAAGATTGGGAGTGACATAACTACTGAGATCATGGGATTTATTTTAAGGAGGCTGAAGGCCCAGAAGGCAAAATACGCACCGAGCATTACAAATTCCCCATGGGCGATATTCACAATTCCAACAACACCCCATACTAACGTTAGACCCATCCCCACTAGGGCATAAACAGATCCAAGCATCAAACCTCGAATAAAAATCTCAACGAAATTAAGCATAAATTTATGAATATAGTTTTTACCCCTCACCTCTCCTACCTTATATTAGAGGCGAAGGGTAGATCTATTTTTCAAGGGATATATGAATATCTATTTTCCCCACCCTGGAAATGGGTAGATGACATCTGCAGTCTTAGCTTCCTTTGGATATACAATCTCTTTAACCATTCCTTCAATCACAACCTGATTTGGAAGTAATCTCTTGCCCGAAGCCTTTTGCCATTGAATGAGATTTGTAGTCTTCCCGATCTGCCAGCCAGAATCAGGGTGCCCAAGTGGATTTACTTCATATTCACCAAATATGGTCGTGGTTTTGATAGAATATAATTTGTCTCGCAATGCCTTTTTGTCATCGATGCTTCCCAATTCCTTTATCGCCCGTTCAAGTATTTGACCTGCAGCAAATCCAGCAGCTGCATGATATGATGGCTGTTTATTATATTCCTTTACATATGCACTGTAAAATTCCCGATTTCCTGGTGTATTAACAAAAGGTTCCCAGAAGGTTTCACCCGTTACGTAAGCTGCATCACTTTTTAAGGAGTTTGCAAAATCCGAAATCGCAGGGCCTACAAGGAATCCAAATAACTTTGGTGTAGCATTTACAGCCTTAGCTGCTTTCATCAGCCCAATCGAATCAGGCAGATAACCTCCTCCCAGAATCATATCAGGTCTCTTTGACCATGCCTTAGACATGATAGGCTCCCAATCTGCGGTCTCCTTTGGATAGGCTTCGTCGAGGACAACTTCCATTCCCATCTCTTTCGCCTTTGCAATAAGGGGTCTACATGCACCAATTGGAAATGGGGTATCAGAATAGATGAAGGCAACGCTCTTTGCACCTTTCTCCTTTCCAATCATTAGACATCCGTAAAGATTCTTCCAGGCAGGTGGAAGGATGCCAACAAACCACTCACGCCTCTTTCCTTCCCATATCACTGGGGCATTTGCCAGTGGGGTGATAATCGGGATCTTATATTCTTCTGCAAGTGGAGCAATAGCATTAGAAGCTGGACTTCCATATGGCCCTAAAATTAAATCAACCTTGTCTGAAACAATAAGTCTTCTAACTAATTTATTTGACTCACTTGGATCACTTTTATCATCATAAACTATAAACTCAACCCTTCTTCCAAGAAGGCCAGGGCCTGGGCACCCAAGTTTTTCAACTTCGCCAAATGTGCAACCCCTTTCATTTATGATCTTTCCCCAGAGCTTGTAGCCGCCCATTTCTAACTCTCCTTCACGTGCCATTGATCCAGTAAGAGAAATAGATACCCCAATCTTTATAGGTGCCTTTTTTTGTGCATAAATCCTTTTAGGTATAGTCCCCGTAGCAGATAATGAAACCAGCCCAATGCCTACCTTCTTTAAAAAATCCCTTCTATTTAATTCATTTTTTACTATTGATTCCATTTTATTGTCCTCCTCCCTATAAATTTTATTTTTGGATTTAAAAATTTATATTAAGCCGTAGCGGAGAAATCTTTATCGAACAGATTCTATTTTTATGTGAAATTAACAAATTTTTGTTTATATTGTCAAATATTAAAATCAGAGGTCAGATGAAAATCCTTCGACTGAATACCTCTATCTAAATTGAGCGATTCAAGATTGTCATAGTAAGACGCGTGGGGTAAGGGCTTGTCCCTTACTAAAAGCTGTAATACCGAAAACGGTAAGCCACAAGGGCTTACCTTAAGAAAAAAATTAATAATTTATTCCGATAGCACTCAATCTGTTGTTAAAGGTTTTAATGCCCAGGCTAATATTGTACCGATAAGTGAGATAACAATACCCATTATAAAAACAGGATCATAGCTATTGAACTTATCGAATATATAGCCGGCAAAGAATGAACCAAAGGTAGCTGCACCTGATTCGGAAAAAACTAAAATCCCCATTATTAAGCCAAGAGAGTTAATTCCAAATACCTCGGATGCTAAAGAAACCCTAAGAACTGCCTGATTTCCCCATCCAAATCCGAACAAAATTGAAAATAGATATAAAATCCATAAGTTCTTAGCAATTAATCCAAGAAACAGGCTAACTGCAGTAAAGGCAAAACTTATCATGAAAGCCTTACGATTTCCTATTTTATCAGCAATGCGTCCCATTCCTACCCTTCCAAACATACTCGCACCTGTTGTACAGGCAAGAATATTCGCCCCATCTTTTAGTGAAAATCCTAAATCTTGAACGTGTGCAGCTATATGGGCGAGGAATGTAGTTCTACAGAAACCAAAAATAAAATAGAGTCCAGCAATCATCCAGAATTGTCTTGTTAAAAATGCCTTTCGAAAAGGGATATTAATTTCCTTAAAACTTGAATTCTCTCTTTTTTTATTATGCTGATATAATATTTCTCCATCCGGTAATTCGTTCATCTCCTTAGGATCTCTTCTTAATAAACATCCTCCTGCAATAATTCCTGCCAGAGTAATAATTCCCAGTATTTCGTATGCAGAACGCCAACCATAGTTTATGATAAGCCATCCTGAAATAAGG
>JBBIOI010000149.1:0-7230 GCA_037443425.1 Deltaproteobacteria bacterium | reverse complement strand
AGTGCATGTTTTAGGTTATTAAAAATCTTATTCTTGATATTCTCCTGATACAATACTGAGGCAGAAATTCCTTTCTCTTTTGATTCGAGGATTGCCTCTCCTGCAAGCATTCCACTATATATCGCATAATAGATGCCCTCTCCCTGAAGTGGATCCATAAGATTTGCAGCATCCCCAACCAAGAGGATCTTCCCTTTTGAAACTTTTTGATCTTCACTATAAAATGTGGGAAGCGGATGGCCCATGGGCTTCAAATCTTCCTTTTTTTGGATATATCCCAATCCCTTCAAGAAGGAATTAAAATATCTATGTATAGGGATTTTGTCTTCCTCCTTAAACATACCTCCAATACCTATTGAAAGATAATTCTTTTTTGGAAAAACCCAACCATAACCATTAGGGATCTGCCCGAAATCTAAATGAACTAACTGAAACTCCTCCCTCGGGAAATTGATCAATTCATTAAAAGGGATTTCTGATTCTATGGCGATTCCATTTCTTTGACCCTTCTCTCTATTTTGAAATATTGATCTCGCAACCATACTTCCTGCCCCATCAGCACCAATGAGGTATTCACAGGTTACAAAATCCCCTTTTGAAAGCTTAACAAATATACCTCCATTGCCTTCTTCAACACTCAATACCTTTACTCCTTCCAAAATCTCTGAGCCATCCTCAATCGCCTTATCAGCCAAAAATTTATCAAACCTGTCTCTCATTATCAGAAATGCTATCGGATTCTTCGACCTTATAATGAATTGGTCCTTAAAACAGTAACTAAATTTTGCTCCATAGATTATGTTTTCTGTAAGAGGGGCTATATCAAATCCAAGTTTATAAACCGTCTTTAGAGAGAGGCAACCTCCGCATGGTTTATATCTTGGTAGATTCTCTTTTTCTATGATAAGGGTCTTAAGGCCAGATTTTGCACAAAACCTTCCTGCTGTTAAGCCAGCAGGGCCAGCACCAACAACAATAACATCGTAATCGAATCGCATATTAGGGTCCTAACAATGAGATTTCAAAATTTATTTTATCATCTTTAAAACAAATTCAGCAATGGCAGGGGCAGCGGTCAACCCTGGAGATTCAATACCCAAAAGGTGAATCCTTCTGTTATCCTGCTCTTTAATCACAAAATCCATCTGAAGCTCGCCTCGATAATAGACCTTAGGCCTGTTGCCCGAGTATCCTGGGTAAATCCTCTCTAAACTGATATCAGGAACCATTGCCAATGCACCTTTTTCAAACTCTTCTCGAGGGGTTTTTATATTATAGTCCTCTTTATCTGAACACAAAACTGCTGAAGGACCGATCAACGTCTCCTCCCCAAGGGTCTTTGTTAAATGGATACCCAAACTATATGGAGAATCAGGCACTGGATAAACCAAACCATTTATTACCACCTCTGTCGTATTATAATAATCACCCTTAACAGGCTTTATCTCGAATCCCTCAAGACCACACATCCTGGCAATAGAGTCACTATGGAGTCCTCCCGAATTGATTATGAGGTCTGCCTCTATTTCTCCACGTGTGGTCATTATTTGATTCTTTTCATTAATAGATATAACCTTGCATTGCTTCACAATATTTACCCCTTTTTCTCTAATAATCCCCTCCATTGTTTTCATATAAGCTCCCATATCAAGGATACCTGTTTCAGGAGAATAAATTGCAGAAAGGGCTTTAACCCTTGGCTCTATCCTCTTTATTTCCCGTTCTTCTATTATCCTCAGATTTTCAACTCCGTTTTCGTCACCCCTTTTTTTTAACTCCTCCAGGGCTTTAAATTCACTCTCCACAAGAGCGACAATAATCTTTCCACATTTCCTATAAGGGATCTTGTACTTTTCTAAAAACTCATAGGTCAGATGACGGCCCCTCACACATAGAGTTGCCTTTAGAGAACCTTTAGGGTAATAGATCCCTGCATGGATTACCCCGCTGTTTCGTGTGCTTGTATGTTCTCCAAGGGATCTTTCCTTATCCAGTAAGAATACCTCATCCCCGCATTTGGAGAAAAGATAAGCAATATGACACCCTACTATTCCACCTCCAATAATGACAACGTTCATCTAATCCTCCCGATTAAAATCTATTTTTATTTATTTAAACCAATCCCTTTAAAAGTTCAATTTCTAACGACCATCAATGATCAGGCTACATGAACTTGCTCTATTGTAAATCTATATCTAAGTTTAATATAATAGGAATGATGAAGACTGTATGTCTTGTTAGCCTTGGTTGTCCAAAGAATTTAGTCGATTCAGAAGTCATATTAGGTATCCTTTCAAATTCTGGTTATTCTATTACCACAGAACCCTCACAGGCAGACATTCTAATAGCCAATACATGTTCATTTATCGAAGAGGCCACTAAAGAGGCAATTGAGACTATACTAAAGCTTGCTCATTATAAGAAGGCAGGCCGTTGTAAGCTCCTGATCGTTTCAGGATGCCTCCCACAGCGCTATGGTAGGCTTCTGGAAAAGGAACTACCTGAGGTAGATCTATTCGTTGGAACAGGGGTTTTTCAAAGACTTCCAAAACTAATAAGTCAAAAAAGAAGGAAAAAGAGCTTTATTACAGCATCAACCTTTCTTTATAATGATAAAACCCCACGTTTAGTTTCTACCCCACCCTTTACCGCATATATTAAGATTGCGGAAGGTTGTTCAAAATCATGTACCTTCTGTACCGTCCCCAAAATAAAAGGACCTTACCAGAGCCGAAGTCTTAGGTCAGTTATCAATGAGGCAAAAAGGCTCGCAGATCAAGGCGTAAAAGAGCTTATATTAATTGCTCAGGATACCACTGCTTATGGAGAAGATCTTTCTGATGGAACCAATCTCACAAAACTTCTAAAAAATCTGACAAAGATCGACCCTCTACACTGGATAAGGATCCTATATTCATATCCCAAGATAGAATATTTTAATGACGAATTACTTGAGATGATAGCAAACGATGATAAAATTTGCCCTTATATTGATATTCCTATTCAGCATATTGATGATAGGATTCTAAGGCTTATGGGAAGGAGATCTAAGGAGTATGAAATAAGAAGGTTAATAGAAAGGATTAAAACATTTATCCCAGGGGTAAGCCTTAGAACCTCTTTGATAGTTGGTTTCCCTGGCGAAAGAGATGAAGAATTCAATAAATTAATGGATTTTTTAAGTGAAATCAGATTTGACCATGTTGGGGTTTTTAAATACTCTCCTGAGAAAGAAACCCCTGCATATCGACTTCATAATCATGTCGAGGAGGATGTAAAAGAAGAAAGATATAGAGCTATTATGGAACTTCAGAGGGAGATTTCGTTTAAAAAGTATCAATCAATGGTAGGAAAAAGATTGGAGGTTCTGGTTGAAAGATCCGAACAAGGAAAGGCTAAAATAGGCAGGCTTAAAACACAGTCCCCGGATATTGATGGATGTGTATTTCTTGAAGGTAATGCAAGTGCTGGAGATTTTGTCATTGTCGAAATTACAAAGTCACTTCCCTATGACCTCTTTGGCCGAATAGAAATTTAACTTTTAAATAGGAATCGCATTAATACTAAGAATAGGTGTTGACGCTTAATAGAAAATGGGTTAATTTTAAAAAATTGTTGAATTTAAATAAATTTTTAAATTCCACAGGAGCAATTGAACATCAATGGATGAAATAAACGAACTTATCCAGCAACGACTAAGGAAACTTGAAACCTTAAAGAATCAAGGATTTGATCCCTTTGCTAACGATTTTAAGGTGACACATACATCAAAGGAGATTATCGATACTTATGGCAATCTCCAAGATGATGAACTTATGGCAATTCAACAAACCTTTTCAATCGCAGGAAGAATCCTTGCTATAAGAAATTTTGGAAAGGCAAGTTTCCTTCAGATCCTTGACAGAAAAGGAAAGCTACAGGCCTATATTCAAAAGGAGAAGGTTGGAGAAGAGGCCTTTAAAATATTTAAATCCCTCGATATAGGTGATTTTGTTGGGCTTACTGGAAAGATATTCAGAACAAAGACACGAGAATTAACTATTGAAGTCTATAGTTTAAAACCCCTTGTCAAATCACTTAGACCACTCCCTGAAAAATGGCATGGGCTTACAGATGTAGAAACCCGTTACAGACATAGGTACTTAGATCTTATCTCAAACCCGAGAGTAAAGGAGATGTTTTTAATCAGGATCAAAACCATCCAGTTGATCAGGGAATTCTTTACAAAGCGGGATTTCATGGAAGTTGAGACCCCGATGCTTCACCCTATACCAGGAGGGGCTACTGCAAAACCATTTAAAACCTATCATAATGCCCTGAATATGGAACTCTATATGAGGATTGCGCCTGAACTTTATTTGAAAAGGCTTGTGATTGGGGGTTTTGAAAGGATATTTGAAATAAATCGATGTTTTAGAAATGAAGGAATATCAACCCAGCATAATCCTGAATTTACTATGTTAGAATTTTACCAAAGCTATTCAACTTATGAAGATTTAATGGAAATGACAGAGGAACTTATCTGTTCAATTATTAAAGAGACACATGGAGGTTTAAAGATCACCTACCAGGGAGGAAATATAGATTTTACTCCCCCATGGAAGAGGATCCGCTTCAAAGAGTCTTTAATAGAATATGGTGGACTTGATCCCGACTGTTTAAGAGATCCGATCAAGGCTGAAGAGGAGGCAAAAAAGATTGGTATTGAATTGAAAAAAGGCTCATCCTATGGAAGGATTCTTGCAGAACTTTTTAAGGAGTTGGTTGAACCAAAGCTTTTTCAACCAACCTTTATCACACACTACCCCATAGATGTATCACCGCTTTCGCGTCGAAATAGGGAAGACCCAGGATTGGCCGACAGATTCGAGCTATTCATAGCAGGCCGAGAAATAGCCAATGGCTTTTCAGAACTTAATGATCCAATCGATCAAAGAGAACGTTTCCTTCAACAGTTGAAAGAAAGAGAGGATGAAAGAGACCTTTTCCTCAGTATAGATGAGGATTTTCTTAAGGCCCTCGAATATGGAATGCCCCCAACTGCTGGAGAAGGAATAGGAATTGACCGCTTGGTAATGATTCTAACAGATGCCCCATCTATCAGGGATGTTATCTTTTTCCCCTTACTTCGTTTGGAAAGATAAACCATTAATCAATATTTAAAAGGGGATAAAAAGTGAGATATGAATGGTTTATAGGTTTAAGATATTTAAAGGCAAAAAGAAAACAAGCCTTCATCTCAGTAATAACCTTTATATCGATTGCAGGTGTCACACTTGGTGTAATGGCATTGATAGTTGTACTTGCTGTGATGAATGGCTTTGAAAAGACCTTAAAAGAGAAGATCCTTGGAACACAAGCCCATCTTGTCCTGCTTAAAGTATCACAGGAGGGAATGGATAATTATGAAGATGTTTTAAATAAGGTTGAAAAGATAAGGGGTGTTGTCTCAGCAGCACCTTTTATCTTCAGCCAGGTTATGCTTTCATCTGAATCGAGTGTATCAGGAGTGGTATTAAAGGGTGTAGATCCTGAAAGGGTAGGCAAAGTTACTGAATTAGCTAAAAATCTCAAAATCGGAAACCTTGAAGACCTGAAAACTGAATCTTATGAAGTCGAACCAGGTATAATACTTGGTGTAGAGCTTGCCAAACATCTCTCTGTTTCAATTAATGATTCGATACAGGTGATCTCTCCACTTGGAACCATGACCCCTATGGGTATGATGCCAAAAATGAAAAGATTCCGTGTGAAAGGAATCTTTCATTCAGGTATGTATGAATATGATAATACTATGGCATATATCTCCCTTAAAAGTGCACAGAAGTTTCTGGGTTTGGGTACTAACGTTACAGGAATTGAAATAAAGACAGATAACATTTATAAAGTCAAGGAAATTGCAAGAGAGATACGTAAAAGATTAGGGATTTCATTCTGGACAAAAGATTGGATGGAGATGAATCGAAATCTATTTACTGCATTAAAACTTGAGAAGATAGCAATGTTTATTATACTTGTTCTTATTGTTTTGGTGGCTGGATTTAATATCGTATCTATGCTAATAATGGTCGTAATGGAAAAGAATAAAGATATTGCAATACTTAAATCCATGGGAGCACCTTCAAAAGACATCTTCAAGATATTTATTATAGAAGGAACTGTGATCGGTATTATCGGAACCATTGTTGGAACATTTTTAGGACTGGGCGCTGCCTTCAATCTTGAAAAAATAACTGAATTCGTTGAAAGGCTCTTTGGGTTTAAGATTCTTGCAAGCGATGTATACTATATCGATAAACTTCCATCTCAAGTCAATCCTCTTGATGTATGTCTTATTATCATCACTGCAATCCTTATCAGTCTGCTTTCCACCATTTATCCATCCTGGAGGGCTTCAAGGCTTGATCCTGCTGAGGCACTGAGATATGAGTGAGGAATTAAAAGAAAAAGAATTTATATCGGTTCAAAATCTCTTTAAATCATTTGGGAATGGGATCAAGCGTGTTGATGTCCTAAGAGGTATTGATCTGAGCTTTCGTTATGGAGAGTGTGTTGCAATCGTTGGGGCATCGGGTGTTGGCAAAACAACCCTTCTCCATATATTAGGAACACTTGAGAGACCAACATCAGGAAAGGTCTTATATGAAGGAAGGGATATCTTTAAACTCGATGATAATGAACTTGCACATTTCAGGAATAGAGAGATTGGCTTTGTTTTTCAATTTCATCATCTTCTTCCCGAATTTAATGCCCTTGAAAATGTTATGATGCCATGTCTTATTGCAGGCTTCTCAAAAAAAGAGGCATCGGTCAAGGCTGAAGAGGTACTAATTTCTGTCGGATTGAAAGATAGAATCTTTCATAAACCGGGAGAACTCTCAGGAGGGGAACAGCAAAGGGTCGCTGTTGCACGGGCAATAGTCTTAGAACCAAAGATTCTGCTCGCTGATGAACCAACTGGAAATCTTGACACAAAGACAGGTGAATCTGTATTTGAACTCCTCCATGAACTTAATAGAAAAAAAAGGGTTACCCTTATCGTGGTAACACACAACCTGAGACTGGCCCAGAGACTTAGCCGCCAGATTCAGCTCATAGATGGAAAGGCTATAGGTTAAATAAACACAGGAGTTTTATAATATGCTTGTTAAAAAAACCTTATTTACCCTTCTTATTTTATTTATCCTTACAAAGCCTGCTATAGGAGAAGAAGAGATAGTATATAGAATC
>JBBIOI010000148.1:0-7319 GCA_037443425.1 Deltaproteobacteria bacterium | reverse complement strand
GCAGATCCAGGACCTGCCTGCTATAGAAAGGGAGGCATAAATCCTACGGTCACAGATGCAGATACAGTCCTTGGGTATATACCTTCAGATTTTTTCCTTGGTGGAACTATTCCTCTGGATGTAGATTTAGCAATAAAGGCCATTGAAAGTAAGATAGCTAAACCTCTCAATCTTGATGTAGTTACTGCTGCACATGCCATATCAGCCTTAGTAGAAGATAACATGGCCCAGGGGATTTTTTTAAGTGCTGTAGAAAGAGGTCTTGACCCACGTGATTTTACACTTGTTGCAGGGGGTGGAGCAGGCCCAGTTCATGCCACTGCGATTGCTTCCCGTCTTGGTATCAATCAGATATATATCCCGAAACAGGCATCTGTTTTTTGTGCACTTGGGGCTTCTCTGGCAAACTATGAATATGTCTTGAATCTATGCATCTATAGAAATGAGGCTCAACTAAATATTGAAGAATTAAGGGGATGGTTTAACTCCCTGGAAGAGGAAGGTTTAATGACACTTTCACGCCAAGGATTGACCAAGGAGAATATTAGATTAGCCCGTGGTGCTGAGATGCGCTACTTTGGGCAATTACGAGACATCGTAATCTTTTTACCCGAAACACGAAGTGGTGAGCCATTTACTGAAGACACGCTTAAGGCCCTTATTAGAGAGTTTCATGAAAAACATCAGGCCATTTATGGCTGGTCAGATCCAAGAATGGCTGTTGCCATATCTACATTAAAGCTCAGAGCCATTGGAGTGAGACGACCTGTTGAGCTTATTCAACAACCCCCTTCCTTAAAAGATCCATCAGGAGCTTTTAAACGAACAAGAAAGGTTTATTTTAAAGAACTGGGAGGATTTGTAGAAACACCCTGTTATGATTCAAACCTACTTAGAAGCGGTAATCTTATTGAAGGTCCAGCTATTGTTGAAGACCCAACCACAACAGTTGTCATTCCAAAAGGTGCTTCTCTCATGGTTGATTCCTACAACAATTATCTAATAAGGAGGTCATGATGAGTTCTTCAAAACCGATCGATCCTTTGACATTATCTATCATTGAAGGAAGACTAAATGCCCAGAATCAAGAACTGGGCTTCAGATTATTTCGCCAATGCTTCTCATTTGCAACAGCTCATATTCGTGATATTGGAACAGCCCTCTTCGATAGGGATGAAAGAACGATTACTATTGGCAACTGGATGCCAGTTCACACTGCAGGTTCTGATGTATGTTTGAAAGGGATGCTCGACTATATTGGACGCGAAAATATCTATGAGGATGATTTTATTGTTGGTAATGATCCCTTTATCGTGAAGTTTGGTCATGCCCCTGATTTTTCTTTTATCCGACCTGTTTTTTATGATGGAGAACTTGTCTTTTATCATTTTATGAGAACACATCAATATGATGCTGGAGGGGCATATCAGGGCTGCTATTATCCAAGGACCTATGATTGTCATGGCGAAGGGATTATGATTCCCCCTGTTAAACTTATTAAGAGAGGAGAGATTAATGAGGAGGTCTTCTCGGTAATCCTCAGAAATATCCGTGGTTCAAGTATGGTAAGGGCTGATTGCCTGCTTACATATGCATCGATGAAAATGTCAGAAAAGAGATTGTTAGATTTGATTAAAAGTTATGGAAAAGAGACAGTCCTTGAAGCCTGTAATGAAATTGTCAATAGGACAGAGAACACTGTAAGGAAGGTAATATCGAATTGGCCTGCAGGGACTTATTATGCAGAGCGGGCAGCAGATTGGGATGGAACGGTTGACAAACCGGTTTGGGTAAGATTAGCTTTAACAGTAAAACCTGAGGAAGGACAACTTATATTTGATTTTCGGGAAAGTGATGATCAGGTTGATTTCATCAATTGTCCACAAGGTCAAACAAAGGCTGCAGTGGTTACTGCAGTGGCATGGTCATTGCCACCACGTACACCAAGGAATCAGGGACTTATGAATTGTTTAACAATCCTGACAAGAGAAGGTTCAGTCCTTGATCCTGTCTATCCTGCTACGAGTGGTGCCCAGGCACCCACCCTTGGTACTCATGTCGTTGAATGCGTTCAAGTTGCATTGGGTCAAGTAGTTCCCAAAGATACCTCAGCCTTGTGGGCAAGACACATCAATCCAATCCTTACTGGAAGGCGAAGAGACATTATTGATCCGAGGACCAAATCTCCACAACTTTACTGGACAGCCCCTTTTCATGCTGATGGTTCTATGGGAGCTATCTATGGATACGATGGCTGGGATGGATTGTGTTGGGTGTTGGGCGCGGGTGGCTCCCTTCGGGCACCTATTGAACCAGAAGAATGGGAGACTCCATATCGATGGTTACGTCACGAATTTATCAAAGATTCGGCTGGTGATGGGAAATGGAGAGGTGGTATGGGTGTCCATTGGGAGGTTATAAATACTTATGACAGAAAGGTATGGCAGGCACATGACTGTGTGGTAATGACAGGTAACTCAGATGGTGAAAAATTTGGAGCACTTGGACTCTTAGGTGGCACTGAAGGAAAAAAACATCGACTCGGAATCATAAGAAAGGGAAAGAGGATCAGGCTAAGATGCAACGATGTCCAATATGTTCAACCTGGAGATATCATCTGGAGTAAATCAGGTGGAGGTGGTGGTGTAGGTGATCCACTTGATAGAGACGTGGAGCGTGTTAGATGGGATGTCATTAATGAGTATATATCAGTTAAAAAGGCCAGAGAGGTATATGGGGTCCTTTTTAAGAAAGGGACGTTTTTTGAAGTCGATCTTAAAGCCACTGCCGAATTAAGAAAAAGACTTAAAGCCAAAAAAGCTGAAACAAAGAGAAGTCGGAAGAAGTAAGAAGTATGGTTCATGATTTCATCAAAACAGAAGACTAAATCATCTTTCCTTTAAGAAGAGGCTAAATGCCTTTCTTGATTTAACTCAAGGAGAATTGATTGTGAGACTGGAACTTAAGATTTTTAATATCAAAGATGTTCAATTTGGAGAAAGGACTTTTGTCTCTGATGGGGTCTTATTTATAGATCGTTCCGAGCTTAAAAACCTGATCCTTCAGGACAGAGTCTTTGAAAACGTTGAGATTGAGCTTGCTCATCCTGGAGAGAGATGTAGAATTGTTAAAGTCTTAGATGTGATTGAACCCCGAGCAAAGATCAGCCCAGGAGATGAAGATTTCCCTGGTGCAGTTGGCCGTCAAATGCCTGTCGGAAGGGGACAAACAGGTGTTCTCAGAGGAACAGCAATTGTTCTGAGCGATTATAGAGAGATACACGAACAGAGCATAAGTGGGGACCCAAACGGTGAAATCATTGATATGTACGGGCCTGGAGCAGAGATAGGCATTTATGGGAAAACACATAATATTGTTATACTCGCAACTTCCTCACATAAGATAAATACACATAAATATATGACCGCTCTTAAGATTGCTGGTCTAAAAACAGCATCTTATCTTGGAAAGGTAACAAGAGATCTTTTACCAGATGAAATAGAGGTTTATGAACTTCCACCACTTACAGAGATCCCTTTAGGAAAAGGGAAACTTCCAAGGGTAGTCTATATCTTTCAGATCCTTACACTTCAATTTGACCCCATTTTGGGAGAGCCAGTTTTATATGGAAAGAATATTTCGGATATCGTCCCCACGATCATTCATCCGAATGAGATATTGGATGGAGCTATAACATCTCCACTTCCTACTTTAAATCTCCAGACCTATCATATTCAGAACCATCCAATTATTAAAGAGCTCTATAAAAGACATGGTAAGGAGCTTCTCTTTATAGGCGTTATTATTATGACTGCACCTAATAATGTTTCAGATATTGAAAGAGTGTCACATATGGCATCGGGGATAGCCAAGTATATTCTTGGTGCGGATGGGGCTATCCTAACAAAGGCAGGGGGTGGTGCACCGGAATTGACGATGGCAAGAACTGCCCAGCTGTGTGAACAGCTGGGGATAAAGACAGCACTTGCAATGGTTCATATGGGGGCAGATATAAGTGATGCTAAGTACGGGGCAACAACTATCTTCAGTATGCCAGAGGTTGATGCCATTGTGAGCATGGGTATCCCTTTTATGGAATTGAAACTTCCATCGGTTGATCGTGTAATTGGAAGACCAAGCCTCGAAAAAGAAGGCCCTAAAATCTCAGAAGAAATTATTAGGTCCATACGCTGGATTAAGGGATCACAGTGTCAACTTGGGACCACAAGACTTAAAGCCGTAAGATATTAAACTTAAAGACAGGTGATAATTCATATGATAAGGATAATTCATTATCTAAATCAATTTTTTGGAGGGATAGGGGGAGAGGATAAGGCAGATATTTCACCCCGAATTATTGAGGGCCCTATAGGTCCAGGAAGGTTGATAGAGACGTTTATGGATAAAGAAGCAAAGGTTATTGCTACGGTAATCTGCGGAGATAATTACTTTGCCCAAGACATAGAGAAGGCATCCTCCGAAGTTTTAAAGCTAATCCTTCCATACAGGGCCGATCTCTTTATCGCAGGCCCTGCATTCAATGCTGGAAGGTATGGGATTGCATGTGGCGCTGTTTGTAAAATAGTACAAAAAGAATTGGGAATCCCTGCAGTTACTGGAATGTACGATGAAAATCCAGGAGTAGAATTATACAGGACCGATACATTTATTATTAAGACAACAGACTCAGCAAGGGGGATGAGCGAGGCACTGCAGAGGATTTTGAGTCTTGGAAGAAGGCTTGTTAGAAATGAAAAGATCGGACCTCCTTCCAAGGAAGGTTATTTTAGCCGGGGAATCCTAATCAATGAATATGCAGACAGAATCGGTGCAGAGCGTGTGGTTGATATGCTGATGCTTAAACTTAAGGGTATGCCTTTTGAGTCGGAGGTTTCTCGGCCAATATACGATAGAATTAAACCAGCTCCCTCTATTAAAGATTTGAGGCTTTCAAAGATTGCACTGGTTACAGATGGTGGCTTGGTACCAAAAGGCAATCCTGACAGGATAGAGATAAGCTCGGCTACGCGTTTTGGCAGATATGATATTAAGGGATTAGAAAAACTCAAACCAGAAGACTATGAGGTAAGACATTCAGGTTATGACTCTACACTTGTAAGAGAGGATCCAAACAGACTTGTTCCTTTGGATGTGATGAGAGATTTTGAGAAGGAGGGAAGGATTGGAGGTCTACATGATAAGTTTTATAGTACGACTGGAGTGGCAAGTATTGTTGAGATAATGAGAAGACTGGGAAGAATAATTGCCAGTGAACTTTTAGCAGATGGTGTTTCTGGAGTGATATTGACCTCGACGTGAGGTACATCTACACGTTGCGGTGCAACGATTGTTAAAGAGCTTGAGAGAGTCGGGATTCCCACTGCACATATCTGTGCTATTACACCTGTTGCACAGATGGTTGGCTCTAATCGGATAATCCCTGGTAATAAGATTGTGAACCCGGTTGGAAACGAAGAACTTCCTCCTCAGGAGGAAAAAAGGTTCCGTCGTGAGATTCTTGAAAGGGCGCTTAAATCACTCGAAACAGAGATAGAAGAACAGATGATTTTTAATTTTTAACCCTCACTGTAAATGAAGCTCAAATCGCTGTTCATTTAATCTTACACCCCATCTCGACCCTTTATGTTGCTCAACGAGTTTGAAACCATACCTTTCATATATATGGCGGGCAATATCGAGTCCCTCAAATGTCCAGAGATAGATGGAATCGTATTTTTTCTTTTTGCAAAAATTTATTGCCTCTTTTATCAACTTTTTACCAAGGCCCTGGCCCTGAATCTTTGGTGACAAAATGAACCATCTAAGATGTGCCCCTTCCTTTTTTGCATTGATCCCATCAATTGCAATTGATCCTTCAATCTGACCATCTTTTCTAACATACCAGAAGCAATCACGATCTTTATCAAATCTACTGAAGAATTCCGCCATCTCGAAGGCAACCTTTGTCTCAAAAAAGAGACCAAAGCCCCAATGCTTATGATAATAGCTTGCATGAAGCTCAACAATCCTGCCTATTACGCCGGGACTGTACCCTTTAAAAATAAGCCTACTCATTTTTAAGTTTCTTAAGTCTTGCAACATGAATAAAGATATTTCTTAACAACTTCTTTATTTCTTCATCATCGATCTTTTTTAAAAGTTCTTCGATATGGTTTAAAGTCTCCCTATCAATTTTTAAATCTTCAGTGGCTTTATGCCCTTCATTGTAGGATGATACCGCAGCGATCTTTCCTAATCTGAATCTAATATCCTCAATCAAAGACTCACCTAAAAAGTCTTTTATCTTTTCTAAAAGTTTTGGCTTTAAAAACTGAAGCTGTTGAATCCATGTAGAATGTGAAACATCTACAAAGAGGATCTTATTTCGAATAAAACAGGGTTGACTTTGTGATGCAATATTTTCTCCAACTATCTCCTTCCATGCGGTAACAACTGAATAGGCCTTCAATGGAACATCTATTTCAAGATCCTTTAATGCCTTATTCAAGATTGATCTAACAGATTCGGGCTTTTCCATATCTCTCTTATTCAATTGAGATTTTTGAAGGATCTATCCTCGGAAAGAGAGGTAGTGGTTTCTCAACTCTAATACCGGGTTTCAATCCCCCCCACTTTGCATCATCTTTCAATCTCTTTTTCCATATATCCTCTTTTATTCCAAGTTGAGACCACATCTTCTCAGAGGTTGAGGGCATAAACGGGGATAGAAGTAAGGAAATGATTCGTAAAGATTCAAGGGCATAATATAAGGCAGTTTTGAGTCTTGGCCTATCAGCCGGATTTTTAGCTAAGGACCAAGGGGCCGTTTCATCTATATATTTATTTGTCCTATCGATCAACTCCCAGATTGATAGCAAGGCCTTATTAAAGGCTAAATCATCCATCTGTTTTGATATCTGTTCGATCACTCTCTCAGATGTTTTTTCAAGATCCATATCTATATCATTCACTTCCTCTGGTGAAGGAATATGCCCATCAAAATATCTTATAACCATACTAAGGGTTCTTGAAGAGAGATTGCCAAGATCATTTGCAAGGTCACTATTGATTCTGTGGATCATGGCTGAATGTGAGAAGTCTCCATCGACTCCGAAAGGAACCTCTCTCATAAGAAAATATCTGACTGCATCTACCCCGTATAGATCCACAAGGCGGTTTGGTTCAACAACATTCTGTAATGACTTGGACATCTTTTTGCCTTCTATTGTCCACCATCCATGGGCAAAAACCATTTTGGGCGGAGGAAGTCCAATCGCTCGAAGCATGGTAGGCCAGTAAACCGTATGAGTTGTGAGAAT
>JBBIOI010000147.1:0-7354 GCA_037443425.1 Deltaproteobacteria bacterium | reverse complement strand
CAGTTGGTCTTAAAAATGTAAGACTTGGAAATACAAGTATCTTTGCCCATTCAGAAGAGGATTTGAATATACTCAAACAGAAAGTAGGAATTGGAAATTATTGATAGCCTCTATCATAGGCCCATGTGTAATGGTTGATTGAAATGTTATGTTGATTATTTATCAGGGGTATGATAATGGGTATTAAGTATTAAGAATGATTTGCCAGGAGAGTGAAAAATTATGAAAGAAAAGATCCTGATTGTGGATGATGAGGAGAGTGTTGTTCAATCGATAGAGGGTGTGCTGAAAGACGAGGGATTTAAGGTTGTAACAGCAAAAAGTGGTCAAGAAGCAATAGAGATCTTTAAGAATGAATTGCCAGCCCTTGTCCTTCTCGACATCTGGATGCCAGGGATGGATGGGATAGAAGTTCTAAGGCGTATGAAGTGGATATCGCCTGACACTCAGGTGATCATGATATCGGGTCATGCAACTATTTCTACTGCAATGACCGCTGTAAGGCTTGGGGCATTTGATTTTATAGAGAAACCATTATCCCTTGAGACCCTTCTTTTAACCATTAAGAATGCATTGGATCAACAAAAATATTTGCTTGCGGGTAAGCAAGAAGGGAAAATCAATTCTTACAAAGAGTTTCAAGGAGATAATTCAAAAGATAAAGATTTAGGTTTTAGTACATTTTTAAATACCAATAGGGAATCGGGTTCATTAAAGAGTGTGATTAAGAAGTCAGCTTCATTATTTCCGCAACAAACCCTTAAGAGGAGTATGGTTGTTTATGGTACGGGATTGCATTCCGGGATGAAAACAGGACTATTATTCCAGCCACTTCCTCCTGGTAGTGGAATACTTTTTGGGAATATATCATCAGAAGAGGTGGTTCCTGCTCATGTGGATTATGTTCAAGCTACAGAATTTGCTACAACTTTAAGAAAAGGGAAAGCAGTTGCAAAAACAGTTGAACATTTAATGGCAGTCCTTCATGCCTACAGAATAACAAATCTTATGATAAAGATGATAGAAGAGATTCCTATTATGGATGGTTCAGCTATTGAGTTTTGTAAAATAATAGAAGAAGCAGGTATAGAAGAACAAGAGGGCAGGATTGATGAATTGGTAATAGATCAGAGAATCGAATATACAAAGGGTAATAAATCAATAATTATAGAACCTTCAGAAGTTTTTTCCGTCCATTTTTATCTTGATTATCCACCCCCCATAGGAAAACAGAGTTTTAGTTTTTCTCTTGAGAATACAGAATTCTTCAAAGAACAGATCGCTCCTGCGAGGACTTTTGGCTTCTTAAAGGATGTTGAGATGCTTGGAAGGATGGGTATGGGTGGAGGAGGAAGACTTCACAATTTTATCCTTGTTGATGATGAAAGAGTTGTAAATACTGAATTAAGGTTCCCTGATGAATTTGTAAGGCATAAGATTTTAGATCTAATAGGTGATTTTTATCTTCTTGGTCGTCCTATAAGGGGTAAAGTAACCGCCTACTTCACAGGACATACTGAAAATATTGCTTTATTAAAAAAGATCCAGCAAATCATAAAGGGAAAAGGTTTGTGAGGAGACCTAAATGGAGAATGAGCATATACCACAAGAGATAAGGTTATTTTTAGATATGTTAACAGATCTTTTGGTAGAAAAGTATCTTGAAAGGATTGAGGGAAGACTAAAAAAGATACCTGAATTACGAAGATTAATTACTGCAAAGGAGGCAAGCCAATATTTGAATGTCTCTACTGATACTATTTATCGATTAGCAGCACTGAAGAGGCTACCATACATAAAGATAGGAACCCGTGTTCTCTTTGATATAAAAGCAATTGACAGATGGATCGAAAAGAATATGGTTAAAGAGAAAGATTGGAAAAGAGAAGAGATCAAGCTTAAGATACAAAGTGAAAAGAAAGGCTCAAAAGAAATTGATCTATTAGGGATACTTAAAAAAAGAGCAAAAGATTAATCAAGTAAATTAGGATTGGTACTTGACTTAGAATAAGATTAGATATAGAATTTTTAAAAAGGAGGTGATTTAGATGAGATGGATGTTTCCTCATGCAACCCATTGTTCAGCTTGTGGATCCTGACGATCGTCCTGAGCAAGACGTTAAACTGCTCAATAAATAGAGTTATTGATTTCAAATAGAGGCCCTTTAATTTGGCCTCTATTTTTTTGGCCTTTAATAATATTATCGCTGTTTACCTTCGTGGCATATAAGCGGGGGGTATTGTTCCATCCCATCTCCAGATGATGGAATTATCACCATTAGTTTCTGGGATGAGCTTCAATGTATGACCATCAACTTTGGGATCAATATTTGAGACTGTAACTTCAATTATTCCAGTATTCTTATCTATCTTTGCTGAACTTATCCTTCCGCCTATCGATACACCAAGACTTGATTGAATTGTTGAAATATCAGGGCAATCAGGCCAGCTGTTGTTATTACCATTTGCACCAGCTTCCTGACAATATATCCCTACTGCATGGGCCACATATCCCATCATATTTACAACTTCTGTCATCCTTGCCTTTATAGTGTAAGTTGAGTAAAGGGGTATAGCTATAGCTGCAAGGATGCCAATTATGGCAACTACTATCAATAATTCAATTAATGTCATTCCCTTTTTAGTCTTAAAAATTGACAAACGAATACACCTAAATCAAGATTTTTCAATTCATTTAGCATAAAATATGCCAAATTAAAATTTTTTAGAATAATACTATCTTTTTGATATTACAAGGTTATTTTGTTGTTTTTTATCTTTTTTAAGATTTATTTACTGAAAAAATGTTAAAAAGTGACATTTTTTCATATATTGGAAGATTTGATGGGGCTTGATTATTATCTTAAATTTTTCTTTACCTCAGATAGTGCTATGTTACCTATTAAAAGGAGGATGGATAAAATTCCTAATCCAAAGATAAATGTCGTTGCCATAAAACTGATAAATAATATTCTCATCATTTTTTATCCTTTCAATTTTAAATTTTTTCAAAATAAAAAACCCATGGCTACCTAGAATTAAGCCACGGGTATACTTAGTAGCAATAAAATTAAATTTGCTTCGGCAACCCGGCTATCCAGACAGTTGCTGGACCCGTGGCTTTCCGTCCCACGATTACTCGTGGTTTGGCTTTTCGGCAATTCTATAAGATTTTATACAATATTTATGCCAAGATTATTTTTTATTCATAATCACTTGATTTTTATGGCTTTTTTAAATAAAAGACATTTTAATGATAATGGGTTTATTGCCATTTTTTGTAAGTCAAAAAGGTTTAAATATTGAAATCTTTTCTTTTTAAATTTATGATAATAAAAATTTTGAATTAAATAGTAAGGAATTGGAACTTTCACTTTCTATCAAACAGAAACAGATAAAGAAGATAGCAAGGGATTTTGCAAATCACGAGCTCTCACCAATTGCAAAATCAATCGATGAGGAGAGGCGTTTCCCCTGGGAGATTGTGGAAAAGATGGCGGGAATCAATCTTTTTGGGATGCAAGCCCCAAGGGAATATGGAGGCGCCGAGATTGATTCAATCTCATATTGCCTTGTTATAGAAGAGATCTCTCGAGTTTGTGCAGCCATTGGACTGTTGCTTGCTGTACATAATGGAGTCGTAGTATATCCTTTAAGTAAATTTGGGACGTCTGAGCAGAAATCAAAATTCCTTACCCCACTGGCCAAGGGAGAAAAGATTGGTGCATTCTGTCTAACAGAACCAAATGCAGGATCTGACGCACTTGCTATAGAGTCAACAGCGATAAGGGAAGGGGATTATTATATTGTTAATGCAAATAAGATATTTGTTACAAATGGCGGGGTTGCTGATATATTGATAATTTTTACATCAGTAAACCCAGATGATGTAAGAAAAGGATTTAGTGCAGTTATAGTTGAAAGGGGTGTTGCCGGGTTTGAGGTAGGATTGCTTGAAGATAATTGTGGGATGCGTGCTAATCCAGTTTGTTCAATTCACCTTACCGATTGTAAGGTTCCAAGGGGTAATTTATTAGGAAATGAAGGAGAGGGATTTAAAATCGCTATGACAGCCCTCGACACAGGAAGAATCGGAATTGCTGCACAGGCTGTAGGAATAGCCCAAGGAGCACTCGATGTTTCTTTAAAATATGCAAAAGAAAGAATCCAGTTTGGTGTCCCTATAATCAGACATCAGGCAATACAGATGATCCTTTCTGATATGGCAACTATGGTAGAGGCAGCAAGGCTTTTAACTTTTAAAGCTGCATATCTTAGGGATAAAGGGTCGGAGATATCGTATTCATCTGCAATGGCAAAACTATTTTCTGCTCGTATAGCCTCAAAAGTGGCCTCCTTGGGATTACAGATTCACGGAGGTTATGGATACAGTAAACAGTATCCTATTGAAAGATATTTTCGAGATGCAAGGGCTACTGAGATTTACGAAGGAACAAACGAGATTCAACAACTTGTTATTGCCCGAGAACTTTTAAAAAAGGCCGAAGATTAAGAATGAAAATCATTGTCTGCATAAAACAAGTCATTTCCACAAATCAGGTAAAGATTGATCCTCGTACTCATAGTCTTATTCGGACAAGTGAGATTTCAAGAATGAATCCCTTTGATATTCCTCCCCTAATAATAGCGCAAGAGCTTAAAAAGGCATTCTCTGGATCTGTTACTGCTTTAACTATGGGTCCTCTAATTAGTGAGGAGGTTTTATGGGAGGCATTGGCAATGGGAGCAGACAGGGCTATTCTTCTCTCAGATACACGATTTTCGGGTAGCGATACATTAGCAACATCCTATGTACTTGGTATGGGTATTCGCAAGATAGGAAGTTTCGATCTGATCTTGTGCGGAATGAGAACAGCAGATAGTGATACAGGACATGTAGGACCACAGATTGCTGAAGAGCTTGGTATACCTCACGTAACATGTGTAGATAAGATAGAAAGAAACGGAGAAGGTTTTCGAGTAGAAAGGGTATCAGATGGATTTAGAGAAATTATTGAGGTTTCTAAGCCTGCCCTGTTTACAATATCTTCGAAGCTAATGATAAGATATCCAAGTCTAATAGATATAGAGGATGCATTTTTAAAAAATAAGATCGAAATCTGGAAGCTTGAAGATTTGAATGCAGATCCAGAAAAGGTTGGACTTTCAGGTTCAGAAACTATCGTTGAAGAGCTAATTCCTATGGATGAAAAAAGGTCGTGTGTCTTTATAGAGGGTGATCCTATCCAACAAGCGAAGACGCTTTTTTCAATATTGAAAGAAAAGAATCTACTTCATTAGAAGGCAAATATGGGTAATGACTTAAAGGTATGGATTTTTGTAGACTATAGAACCAAGTTTCAAGATCGTTTAACCACACAGGTTTTACAACAGGCAATGGCTATTACGAGGGGAGATGGAGGGGTATCTGCCATTGTGCTTGGTCATCAAGTCGAATCAATTGCTAATCGTTACATCTTTTATGGTGCCCAAAAAGTCTTTCTCATAGATCACCCTGAATTATCAATTTATAGAGTAGATCTTTTTACAGACATTATATGCAATCTTATTAAGGATAATAACCCGGATATATTTCTTTTTGGGGCTTCAGACTTTACTAAAGAACTTGCTCCAAGGATTGCTAAAAGACTTGATGTGGGACTCTGTGCTGAATGTATATCTTTGAAGTGGGAAAGTAATAGGGTTGTAGCCTTAAGCCCTGCATTTGGAGGGAGCTTTTTAGCAAAGATTGTCTGGAAGTCAAAGACTCCTTATATGGCAGTTTTAAATCCATTATTTTACCAAGAAATACCCTTGGCCAAGGAGAGAAGTGGTGAAATTATTAAGATAGATGTAGATATTAAAAAGGATGATTCAAGAATGAAAATAATCTCCTCTAACCCTCAATCCCACGAGGCTCTAAATTTAGAAGATGCAAAGATTGTGATAGCGGGCGGTAGAGGAATGAGGAACTTAGAAGGATTTAACTATTTGAGGGAATTATCGCTACTTTTAGGAGGTGAAGTTGGAGCAACACGGCCTCCAGTAGACGCCCATTGGGTTTCAGATGATCATTTGATTGGTCAAACTGGGAAATCTATAAGGCCTAAGCTTCTTATAACCTGTGGTACTTCAGGGGCAATTCAATATATATCAGGTATCAGAAGGGCAGGCACTATAGTTGCAGTCAACCGAGATCGACATGCCCCAATATTCAAGATTGCTGACTATGGTGTAGTAGCTGACGCACTTTCATTTTTACCTGCCTTTATCCATGAGGTTAGAAGTCAGATTTTTCGAGAGATTACAGATCTATACAGGGCCAGTTTAAATTCTTTAAAAGATCAAAGTATTACCTCTTTTGGGCAACGATTGAAAAAGATGCGCGAAGATCAAAAGATGAGTGTTTCAGAACTTGCAGAGAAAACGAGTCAGACACCTGAATTTATCGAGGATGTAGAGTCAGATCGTATTACTCCACCTGTCAGCTTTCTTCTTCAGCTTGGGCAGGCACTAAAAATAGATCCGAGTAATTTCTTAACAGATCAAGAAAAGACACAGATCGAGGGAAAAAGACAAGAAGGTTTCATCAAGCGTACTCAGAATTATTCATATAGGACACTGACCCCAGGTGCTGTAAATAAACATCTTCGTGCTTTTATGGTGACTATTGAACCGAGACAGTATCATAAGATGGTTGAATATAAGCATCCAGGGGAGGAATTCATATTTGTTTTTAAAGGAGAACTTGAGATTACCATTGGAGGTAAAACATTTCATTTAAAAGAGGGAGAAACCATTCATTTTGATTCTGATATAATACACAAATTGAGAAATCCGTCAGATGAAAAATGTGAGCTCATCGTTACCTTGTACACACCATAAGATATTTTCCAATTCTTTGAAAGATAAAAATCTTTTCATTAATGAACAGAAAAAAGTATTTAATCGTATTATAAGATCGTTTAAGAAGAAGATGTTTCAGCCGCGTTCTTTTACTGATCTTATAGTCGAAGTTGGTAAATTATTTTTAGGAAGGCCATATAGCCAGAATCATGGAGAGCCTTATGAATATCTTCATTTAAATCTAAGAAGGTTTGATTGTTTCACTTTTATAGAGCATGTCATTGGGTTTGTATTACTCCTTAAGTGGGGTTTGAATTCATTTGAGGTATTTCTACAGATCCTTAAAAAGGTGAGTTTCCGAGCAGGCAAAGTTAAAGGATATACGTCAAGACTTCACTACTTCACAGATTGGGTATATGATAATCAAAAGAAGGGTTTTCTAAAGGATGTTACAAAGGAGATTGGTGGAAAGGTTTTGAGGAAGACAATAAATTATATGAGCAAGCAT
>JBBIOI010000146.1:0-7523 GCA_037443425.1 Deltaproteobacteria bacterium | reverse complement strand
ATACGACTCGAAAAAGAGAAATTTACAAAAATCTTTAGCGGAGGTTAATTTAAGTTGATGCCTAAATAAAACTCTATTTAATAAAATTCTTTATGCTGACCAGACAACTGGAGGCTAAAAAGATAAAAATATCTTTTTAGCCTCTTTTTTTAAAATTATTTGAGGAGGTAAGGATATGAAGAGATGGATAAAAAATCTTTTTAAATCAGAAGATTGGTTAACAGTATGGATAGGTTTTGTCTTAATTATAATAGTACTTTTAGGCTTTCGGCCTGAGCTGCCAGTATTTAAATGGACATCATCAACAGTTCTAATAAATAAGATATTTTCAACCGATAATATTCTTAAATCGATATATATTGGATTAATAATTCTTATCTTTTCTTCAGGTGGGATTTTTGTGATGGAGGGAAAAATTGGTAGATTTATGATAGGTTTTCCAGTTGTTTACTCACTTTCATGGCTTTCCCAATTAATTGCTGGAAACAGTACCGTCAATTACTGGGGTTTAGAATATGTAATCTTTGCCCTATTGATCGGTCTATTTATTAGCAATATTTTTGGTGTACCAGCCTGGCTTAAAGAAGCAGTCAGAACAGAATATTATATAAAAACTGGTCTTGTTATACTTGGGACAGGGATTCTTTTTTTTGAAATCATACAGGCAGGAGTAATAGGGATTATTCAGGCATTATTGGTTGTATTCATTGTCTGGTATGCCTGTTTCTGGTTTGCCAGGAAACTTAAGGTGGATGATGAACTTTCTGCTATGCTTGCTACAGGAGTCTCTATCTGTGGTGTTTCCGCAGCTATTGCAGCATGTGGTGCAATTAATGGCGATAAGAAAAAGCTTTCATATACTATTTCACTTGTATTGATAGTGGCTGTTCCAATGATGGTTTTAGAACCATGGATTGCTAAGATATTTAATATTCCTGATATTGTTGCTGGTGCCTGGCTTGGAGGAACACTCGACACTACAGGTTCAGTTGTTGCAGCAGGTGCACTTATAAGTGAGAAGGCTATGAAGGTGGGAACAATTGTGAAATTCTCTCAAAATGTCCTTATCGGTATAACTGCACTTATTCTTTCTATCTGGTGGACAATGAGAAAAGGTAACCAGCAAAGCAATAGCCCAAGCATTTGGGTGATATGGGAAAGATTTCCAAAGTTTGTTCTTGGGTTTCTAATTGCTTCTATTATTTTCTCATTTTTTCTTGATCCAAAGCTTGTCAAAGAAACTAAGGGTATACTTAGTGGATTGAGGACAGCCTGGTTCGCCTTGGCCTTTACATCAATAGGGCTTGAAACGCGTTTTATAGATCTTTATTCGATGGGGAATGGTCGACCGGCCATTGCCTTTATAGGTGCACAGGCATTTAATGTCATCTGGACACTAATACTTTCGTTAATTCTATTTGGTGGATTTATTTTCCCGATACCACAGATCAGATAAGATATATCCTTAGAAAGGAGAATATTTTGGAAGAGATTAAAAATATTGATAGACAACTAGATTTAAGAGGAGTAGTATGCCCAATCAATTTTGTGAGAATTAAATTGGCACTCGAAGAGATGGATTGGGGTCAAATCTTAGAAGTAGTTTTGGATGATGGCGAACCAATACAAAACGTCCCTCGTTCCATCAAGGAGGAAGGACATAAGATTATAAAAGTCGAAAGATTAGAGGATGGATGTTTCAGGGTAGTTATTAAAAAGGAGGGTTAAAAGATGGTAGATAAATTCATAGAAGATAAGTCAAATAAGATAGTTATTGAGACTGAAATAGAAGGGAAAAAAGGGCTAATAGATTTTGATACCCTTAGGTCTGGTGGATTAATTAAACAGAAGCAGAAAGATATGTTTACAGTGAGGCTACGCTGTCCGGGAGGAAGGGTTCCTCTATCCAAATTAGAAAAGATTATCGAGGTAGCAAAAAAGTATGCTGGAGACTATATTCATTTATCTTTCAGACAATCCATTGAACTTCCTTATGTAGACTATCGGAATTTCAAAGCAATTTATCAGGAATTAGAAGAGAGGGATCAAAAAATAGCATCATGTGGTCCAAGGATAAGGGTACCTACTGCATGCTCTGGATGTGAATACAATCCTAATGGGATTATGGATACCCAGAAGATGGCAAAAATTGTTGATAATAATTTTTTTGGCAAAAACCTTCCACATAAATTTAAGATATCTTTTTCCGGCTGTCCGATTGATTGTGCAAGGACAAGTGAAAATGATCTCGGTTTTCAGGGTGCTGTTAAACCAAAGTGGGATGAACAAAGTTGTATAGGCTGTCGTATATGTTCAAAGGCCTGTAAGGAAGGAGCCATAGAAAGTGACACCAATACAGGTAAACCAATATTCCATCCAGATAAATGTCTATTCTGTGGTGACTGTATTCGCTCATGTCCAACTGATAGCTGGCAAGAGGATATGAAGGGTTGGATCGTGAGGATTGGAGGAAAACATGGAAGACATCCCCTGGTTGGTCATAAAATAGCAGAATTTATCTCTGATGATGATGTACCAAGATTCATTGAGATAATTACTAAATGGTACGAGGATAATGGGGTGGGAAATGAAAGAAAAAGAATAGGAGATATTTTGCAAGAACCAGAGAAATGGAGGAAACTTATTGGTTTATTAAGGGAAACTTTTAAAGATAAAATAGTTAAAAATCCCAAGCCACCCACAAGCATTGAGATACATTTTGATTAAAAAGGCAAAATAAATTTGAAAATTTTAACACAAATTAAAGGAGACCCAATATGATTATTGATGATAAGATTATTGAGAGATATAGCCGTCAGATTCTTCTTCCTGAAGTCGGAGGTAAAGGCCAGGAAAAACTTCTGCGGTCAAAGGTATTGGTTGTTGGAACAGGTGGTTTAGGATCTCCAATAGCAGCCTATCTTGCAGGCGCTGGTATAGGAGTTCTTGGGATTGTAGATTCAGATGATGTGGAATTAAGTAATCTCCATAGACAGATATTATATAACTCCGATGAAATTGGTAAAAAAAAGGCAATTGTTGCAAAAGAACGTTTAAAAAAGATAAATCCAGACATCGATATTATCTCCTACCCAATCAGACTAAAATCTGAAAATATTATGGATGTAATAAAAGACTACGATATTATTGTTGATGGCAGTGATAATTTTCCAACTCGTTACTTAGTTAACGATGCATGTGTATTGACAAAGAAACCCCTTATATTCGGCGCATTTTTCAGATATGAAGGACAGGCAATGGTAATAAAACCGGGCGAAGGTCCCTGCTTGAGGTGTATCTTCCCGCAACCCCCTCCTCCAGGTTTAGTTCCTTCATGCCAGGAAGCAGGTGTTTTAGGTGCACTTGCAGGAATAATTGGATTGATCCAGGCTTCAGAAGTTTTAAAGCTTATTTTAAATATCGGAGAACCTTTAATAGGAAAATTGCTAATCTTTGATGCTTTAAAAATGGAGCTTATCAAGTTTGAGACAAAAAGAGATAAAGATTGTCCACTCTGTGGTGAAAACCCAACAATTAATGGATTAATAGACTATGAACAATTCTGTAATCTGAAGTCGGTCTAAATTATTTAATTTCACTTCAAAACATGCTTTAACATCTAAAGCAAGCGATAAAGATTATCATTGTCAGACAAAGCTGAAGTAATATATTCCAAATTGTCATTCCGAGCGAAGCGAGGAAACTATAAGATTGCCACGCCTTAGGGCTCTCAATGACTAACTGGGTAAACTAAACCTCTTGTAATGATTTCGAGCAGGAATTTATTGCGAGGGTCCACCTACACTTCAAAAGTTAATGGCCTTCTATTAATTTCTTAAGCACCAGAATCACAAGAACAAGGAAACGATCCAAACCAGTATTCTTAGGACCAATAGGAATCTCCCCTTTGCAAAAAAGCAATTCTCCTTTTTTAAGAGGTTTTTCTTTATCACCTATTAAAATCACTCCTTCGCCTTCAACACCATAAAGTATAACCTCAATAGCACCTGGATGTGGATGAACAGGCATACTCTGACCTGGTTCAAAACATAGAAGAACCACTCCAACTGCGTCTCCGAGATGAACCTGTTTGGGGACAAAATTTTCCTTTGAAAATTCAGCCAGAGAAAATAGATTTATCGGATCCATAATAGTCTCCTATTCTAATTCGTTAAGTTCTTTAACGATGACCTCGGGGTCGATATTATGCATCAATGCCCCAAATGATATTGATTCCATTTTCATTCCAGGACAAGTAAAACAACCCGAGCCAAAATATTTCTCAATAACCTTAATAGCCTTTGGATTCTCTTTTAAAACATCCCCTATGACCATATCCTTGTTAAATTTTTTCTCAGCCATTTTGAATACCTCCTTTTTAATTTTGAGTTTTTATTGGAGTCATACTTACCCATAAATTAATAATGAATATGAAAATTGAAACCGCTTGCCCAAGCCCGAATAAAAGCCCTAAGTAATACCATCCCCCACCGATTGAACCTTCGAGGAGCCACGATATAGAAAGACCAATAAGTGTTACATTGGAGAGCCAGACATGAATATTTGCCAACTTTGGACTATAAAGCGGTCTTCCCATAAAACGCGGGAGGATATGATAACCTACCCCATAAATCATCATGGCCATAAAGCCGAGAAGATTGATATGTGTGTGCACACGAGTTAGAAGAAATCTAACATCTGGGTAGGCAATCATTATAAAGCCAGTTAAAGCACCTATCCCGAGATAAATCAGACTTGCCTTTATAAATGCCTTTGCAAATTTATCCATAAAATCACCCCTTCCGTTTATTCTTTATCCACCATGAATTAACATCGGAAGACATCTTGTGCAGACCAAAAGATCTTTCCCGTCTTTTCGACAGTATAATAAAACGGCCTGATAATCTGTCTTTTTACATTTAAAACATTGCCTTTCTTTTTCTTCGTTATTTTTTTCAGCCATTACCTTTTCTCCTTTCACATTAAATTTAATACCTTTTTTAAATCCATGCATTGACTTAAATCAAATAATGATATAAAAGATCCAATCGACCATGTTTAATAAGATACATCCCTGAAAATTTCATCACCTCTTTAATCTTGGATTTATACTCCCCCCGATAACACTGGGTCTGGCATTTTTTACACATTGGTTTTGGATCATGTGGACATTTTAATCTCATTGTAAGACCATATGCTATCAATTTTTTACACTCAGGACATAGTAAAATCTCCCTTTTTTCTATCTCTTTAATATTAAGAAATTTATAAGAAAAAGGTTCTTTTTCCCCATCATGTTTTTCTCGACAGTAGATCTCGACAAACCTCAGTAGTATTTTAATATCGCCTTTTTCTTTTTCTGTAATTTTTCTATCCCTCATCATAAAACTTTTCCTTCTTTTTTTGAAATAATATACCTCTTAAGACAAGATTTTTCCTTGATTTAAGTCAAGAACAGGAAATAAAAAGGCAACTATATTTTTAACCCTGAGGCCATTTCTTCAAGAGATTTTCGATTGAGGATCTTGACTCTATGTTTTTTTACATCAATGATCTCTTTATTTTTAAGTTTTCCAAGTGTTCTTGAGAGTGTTTCACTGATAGTTCCCAATCTCGAGGCAAGTTGACTCTTACTCATATCAAGCTCTACCCACATGGGATCTTTTCCTTCTCTTTCTGCCTTTAATGATAAATCCAGAAGATATTTGGCTACCCTGGAGGATACCTCTTTTAAAGATAGTTCTTCTATCAAGGCAGTAAATTTTTTCAAGAAATGTGAAAGAGAAATAATCATATTAATGCTGAGTTTAGGGTTTCTTTCAATCATTTGAGTAAAATCCCTTGCCGGAATAAATAGAAGTTGGCCATCGCTCAATGCCTCTGCATAAGCAGGATAAGTACCTTCAAGAAATAGGGCAGCCTCTGCAAAGGCATCTGGTGCAGAGACAATATGAAGAATCTGCTCCTTTCCATCAGGTGAAATTTTATAAAGCTTGACCTTACCCGAAAGAATGACATAAAATCCCTTTGCATTTTCACCCTCAGCGAATATTAATTCCTTCTTTACTATCTTTTTAGGTATCGAAATGGATTTAATCTTTCTGAGATCTTCTTCCTTTAGGCCCGCAAAAAGTGGACACTGTTTTAAAAGATTAATATCCATTAAACTTCAATTTAATTTTTTTTAATGATATTTTCAAGCATTAATTATTAATGGGAGCATAAAATTAATGATACCTTGATAAACGTTCGGCAAGCCACAAGGGCTTGCCCTACGAGAAATTAAAAGAATCTAAAACGTAGGGCTTCAGTCACAAAAATTTTTTAAAATCTTTGACTTAAGTCAAAGATTTTAATTTTATTTTAAATTATAAAAAAATTAAAATTCAGGAAATGAATTAAAAGGAGGTTTTGATTATGGAGAAAAAAACTGCACGAAATCTATTTATCTGGGGAACTGTAATCTGCACATTAGTCTTTATCTGGTTAACCATTGATACTCACTCAACCATTCCAAAACGGACAAACACTGATAAACTTACTGATGAAGTGGTCCTTGGTAAAAGGGTCTGGCACAAGTATAACTGTAATGATTGTCACACTATCCTTGGGATCGGAGGTTATTATGCCCCGGATATGACAAAGGTCTACTCCATTAGAGGAGAAAACTGGCTCAAGGCATTTTTAAAGAATCCAGAAAGCACTGACCCTCAAAGAAGGAAGATGCCAAATCAGGGTCTTTCTGAAGATGAAATAAACAAACTCATAGCCTTTTTTAAATGGGTAGATGCCATTGATACAAATGAATGGCCACCAAAGCCTGTAACTGTTGCAAAAACAAAAGAGGTGTCCCCTGAGGGTAAGATTCTTGTTTCAAAGGGAAAAGATCTTTATTATCGAAACAGATGTGATCTTTGCCATAAGATAGAAGGAAAGGGAGGATCAGCCGGACCGGATTTAACTAAGGTTGGAAGCCAACGAAGCAAGGAATGGCTTTCGATCCAGATTAAAGACCCAAAATCTAATAATCCAAATACAAAGATGCCATCATATGGCCAGCTTTCAGATGATGAGATACAGGCAATAGTAACCTTTCTTTCAGAGCTTAAATGATTTTATATTCTTTGAATTTTAATCGAAACAGGAGGTAAGACAAAATGAATTACGAATCTCAAAAAGTAGCATTAAAATATTTTGTTATCGCAGCCATCTTTTTTGGCCTTCAAGTTATCTTAGGCATCCTCTTAATCCTCAAATATATTTGGCCCGACCCTCTCATTGGGATACTTCCATTCAATACAGCACGCGCTATTCACACAAATCTTCTTGTTGTATGGATGATTTTTGGATTTATGGGTGGAACCTATTATATTGTTCCTGAAGAGGCCCGAACTGAAATATATAGTAAAAAACTTGCAAACCTTCAATTCTGGCTTCTTCTTCTTGGTGGATTAGTTGCAGTTATAGGTTTTATATTTGGCTGGACTGCTGGAAGACCACTCCTTGAGTTACCTGTAGAACTT
>JBBIOI010000145.1:0-7655 GCA_037443425.1 Deltaproteobacteria bacterium | reverse complement strand
ATACCATGGTTTATCCATCTTGAAGATGGATGTTTTCTAATGACTCGAACCAATGAAACTTCCCCATATCTACTGAATCTTCAAGATGGTGAGTTTATTATTAAAGAAAAAGAAACAAATGAGGTAATCGCAAGGAAAATATGGTTTGAAAGGAAACCAAGATGGTATGATATGAAAACCAAAGACGGTATACATATGGGTGCAATCTGTCAAGGACAAGGTAGGATGATGTTTGTAACTATAAACAAATATTGTGAGATGTGGAATAAGGGAGAACAATGCCTTTTCTGTAATATCAATGCCACCCTTAAAGATCAAAAGGCAGGTGGTGAAGATGTTGTAGCAAAAATAAAACCTGAAGATGTTGCTGAGACTGTAAAAATAGCATTTGAGGTGGATTGTCATTATAGCATTCTTTATATAAGTGGCGGAACTATACTTGGAAAGTATCAGGGACAAACAGAACTCGAATTTTACATTACTCGTATAAATGCATTAAGAGAAAAGCTCCAAGTCTTAGTGCCTACAACTGTTCAAATTGCACCATATGATGATGAGGGCTGGAAAAAACTTCATGAAACAGGTGTTGGAAGCATTCAACCAAATATTGAAGTCTGGGATAAAAGACTATTCAAATGGATATGTCCTGGTAAGGATAAATATATTGGTTATGATGAATGGATAAAAAGAACAATAAGGGCTGTAGATTTCTGGGGTCGTGGTAGAGTCAATCCGAACTTCGTCTTAGGTGTAGAAATGGCAAAACCATATGGATTTGAAAATGTTAATGATGCCGTGAGATCAACTTCTGAAGGATGGGATTTCTTAATGAGACATGGGGTCCTTCCCAGGTATAATCTTTGGACTCAAGAAGCAGGTTCTGCTTTTGAAAACCATCCCCCTCCTCCTTTGGAATTTTTTATAGAAGCTCAAAAGGCATATACTGAGCTTCGATGGAAGCATAATTTTGATCCTCCATTCCCTGCAACTATGTTTAATAACTGTTATAGCCTTAATTGCCTTCAAGATTTTGAGTTTTACCATGGTAGCGGAACTGTTTCGAAGAAAAATCTTGATAAGGCGCTCGGAATAAAAGAAGGAGAGCCAGGAGGTTATTATGATCAGGAGGGTTACACCTTTAAGAGGAGATAAAAATGGAAATAGAAAAAATATTGTCTGAGTTTGCTTCAGAGACAAAATTTGAAGATATTCCAAGTGAAATAGTTGACCTACAAAAAGATATAATATTAACAATCATAGGTACTACTATCTCTGGAGCGAATTCAGAAGGTTGTAAGGCAATTATAAAACAGATAAAAAACTGGGGAGGCCGAAAGGAGGCAACTATTCTAGTTCATGGAGGAATGGTTCCGGCTCATAATGCAGCTTTTGTTAACAGTATTATGGCACGGGCACTCGATTTTTGCGATGCAATGATGCCTGGAATGCATGTCGGCTCTTCCTCTGTTCCAACTGCATTAGCAATGGCTGAACTGGTTGGGGGTATAAATGGAAAAGAGTTTTTAGCTGCCCTTATAATTGGGACAGAGCTTTCAGCAAGGATAAATTCTATCTCAGTATATAATGGTTTTGATCCAACTGGAATATGTAGTATCTTTGCAACAACAACAATTGCCGGCCGATTACTTAATTTGGATTCGCTGCAAATGTTAAATGCACTGGCACTTGCATTTAATAGATCGGGAGGTAGTTTTCAAAGTAATATAGATGGCTCATTGGCCGTAAGAGTTATCCAAGGTTTTGTATCTCAATCAGGAATTATCTGCGCCCAATTAGCTAAAAGAGGCATTACCGGACCTAAAAACTTCATGGAGGGGATTTATGGTTATTTTCACCTTTATGCAAAGGATAAATATAATAAAGAGGCTTTGATTGAAAACCTCGGTAAAAGATTTGAAATGGATAATACACTTTTTAAAAAATATCCAAGCTGTGGTTGTACGCTCTCTTCAACTGATGCCATTCTCGATTTGATAAAAGAAAAAGAAATTATTCCTGAAGAAATTGATCATATTGAAGTAAAGGTTCCTCCTTATTGTTATAAACTTGTCGGCCATCCTTTTGAAATAGGCAGTAACCCAAAGGTAAATGCACAATTTAGCATTCAATATTGTGTTGCCAATGCCTTAATTCGAAGAAGCTCCAAGCTTTCACATTTTGACGAATTTAATATTAAAGATCCAAAGATTCAGCAAATGATCAAAAAGATTCAAATTTCAGCCGACCAATCTCTTGAACACCCTGAAAACCCTGGCTTTTCACTTTCTGCCCATATGACTGTTTATATGACTAATGGAAAAGTTTATGAAAAGACAGTAACTATACCTCGTGGTCTTCCAGGAAATCCTTTGACCAAAGAAGAACATCTCGAAAGATTTTATGACTGTATAGATTATAGTGGTAAAAAACTACATAAAAAAAGTTTGAATAGAATTATTTTGATTGTAAAAAAGCTTGAAGAAATAAAGGATGTTAGAAAACTGATACCACTTTTATTATTCTAACCATAAATCATATTTGAAAGTACATGGGAGGATTTAAATGAATGTAAATAATTCTTCTTTAATAGAAGGTTTATTTCTCATTATTGAAAGGAGTAGTGAGAAAGGGTTGAGACATTGGGCAGAGGAACTTTATCGGAGATCAATACCTGCAGTAATTCAAATTGATGGCGAGGCCATTGAAAAAGAGAGTGAGATAATTAAGAGCCTTTCTACTAAAGGGTTTGAAATTGGAGGGGGTTATAATGAAAAGCCTCTCTGGGAAGAATCTTACATATTTCAATTTGAACAAATAAGGAAATTAAAAGAGAGATTTGAATCGATTACAGGAAAACCTATGAGGGTATTTCATTCGAAATATTTTGCATATGATGAAAATACATTAAGGGCTTCAGAGAAACTTGGAATAGAATACATCCTTGCCAGAGGAACTTATGGTCCGAAGGCAGTTGTCTATAAACCAGAAGAATTTAATGTAAAGATACTATCCGTAAGTAATGTACCTTCAGAAGAGATGGGCACAGGCTCACTCTGTGATGAATCTTTATGGTGCAGAGGTGTAACACCTGAAGGCTTTAAAGATATCCTCTTAAATTTAAAAGAGAGTAAGATTATACTTGTCGCGCAAACACATTTAAGTGGATTAAAATTACACTGGTGGAATGTTTATCAAGAATTCCTTAACACAATGAGAATCAACTGGAAATCTATTGATGAATTTACTAAAAATTCCATTATTATGCCTAATAAAAATATACCTGTAAATCGTGAGGTAAAATATATGACCCCTCAACCCAGGATACCATTGGATAAGGAACCTGATTATCCATTTGAAGATTCTTAAAAAGTCTACCTTAACATCAACTTATTTGGAAGGTATAGGCAAATTTCTGGAAAAAGAAAAAGGAGTGCTGCACATATAATCATACTTATTAAGAATGGATAAACCCCCTTATAAATAGTGGTAAAAGGAACATTTGTAATATTTCTTACCACAAAAACATTCATAGCAACAGGTGGAATTACGATTCCTATCATAACAAATATATGAAGGACAACACCGAACCATATCGGGTCATAACCGAGTTTTACAACTATTGGGAAAAAGATTGGAGTTGCAAGGACCATGAATGCCAAATCATCTATAAAGGACCCTCCTACCTCATAGATAATAAGGATTAGAAGCATAATTACTGCTGGAGGTAAAGGGAGAGTCATTACCCAATCAGCAGCATGCATGGGAATTTTTGAAACAATAATAAAATGTCCAAGGATAGTTGAACCTGCAATGAGCATAAGTGTCATGCATGCGGTCCGCATCGATTCTGCAACAGATCTAACAATCCCTCGAAACCCTATATCCCTTTTAAGAATAGAAAGTAAAAGTACTGCAAATGTCCCTGCACTTCCTGCCTCTGTTGGTGTAAAAAATCCTTTTGACATACCTCCTGTCACAATTAAGAATATTAAAATGACCCATATTACCTCTTTAAGTGACTTTCCCCTTTCCTTCCAAGAAAACCTTTCACCTTGAGGACCATAGGAGGGATTTATCCTGCACATCCAGTAGATAATAGCAATAAAAAAACCTGATATGATTAAACCTGGAATGGTAGCGGCAAGGAAAAGTTTTCCAATGGATGTCTCGGTGATAACCCCGTAAACAATGAGTGTTACGCTTGGAGGAATAAGACTTCCAAGCGTACCTCCTACAGCAATAATTCCTGTAGAAAGACTCTTATGGTAATTATACCTTTCCATCTCAGGATAGGCTACACTGCCAAATGTCGCTGCTGTGGCTATTGCAGAGCCACTAACTGTACCAAAGGCTGTTGCGCCGGCAACAGTGGCCATAGCCAATCCACCTGGAATATGTCCTATCAGTTTATAGCCTGTATCATAAAGTCTTCTTGCTATACCTGCATTGAAGGCAATCTGTCCCATAAGGACAAAAAGGGGGACAACAGTAAATCCATAGTTTGCAAATACATCAAATATATCTTTGGCTAATAGATTTAGAGCAGCCTTTGTAGAAACAAGATAACTGAAACCAACAAAACCTACTATTGCCATTCCAAAACCAAGTTCTATCCCTGTGAGAAATAGAGCTAATACAACTGCTAAACCAATAATACCAACAGTAACCTCACTCATCTCTTTTTCCTCCAAGGGTCTTCAATATGTCACAGAAGAGTACTAAACATTCAATAAAACAACATATCCCTATACCATAGGCTACTGGATAAAATGGCATTTGAAGTGTAGGTGAAACCTCTCCAGATCTATAGAGATCTCTTCCAAATAATATAAGATTCCATCCTGCCAATAAGAAAAGAATGATTCCAAGGCACCTCGTTCCAACATAGAAAATATCCCTCGTTTTTTTAGATACCCATAGGATAAAAAAATCTGTATTTACATGACCTTTTATCCAGGATGTAAATGGAAGAGAAAATCCAATCACTACTGCACCCGAAAAGGCAACCAGCTCAAAAGTCCCTACGATTGGTCTTTTAAAGAATCTTAGTATTATATCTGAAACCGTTAGACACATAATAAACACAAGAGTAATCCCAGCAATAATATTAAATAACTTAGCTATTCCCCTTATTTTATTTAAAAACAATTTCATAACTTACCTTTTGGATGAATATTAAGAATTTTAAAAAAGGAGGAGAAGTTTTTAAAACTTCTCCTCCTTTCGTAGATTTTTTATTGATTTTTAGCTAACCATTCCAAACAGAATTTTAATGCCTCCTCGCCAGGGAGTCCTTTCTCTTTCATACTCTTTACATAATCATCAAGAAGAGGTTTTACTGCTTTGGCCCATCTTTCATTCTCTTCTTTTGAAAGTGAGATTATCTTATTGCCTAACTTCAAAGTAAACTCTCTCCCTGCCTTATCAAGCTCGTCCCATGCCTTACCTGTTTTCTCTATCCATTCTTCATTTATTTTCTCAATGATCCCTTGTATATCAGAGGGTAAACTATTCCACTTTTCCTTATTCATCACAATAAAGAAACCTGAGCTATTAGATGACCCATAACTCTCTGTTGTATATTTTACAACTTCACCAAATTTAAAACCCTGAAGCGCTTCCTGGGGATTTAATGTTCCATCAACTATTCCACGACTTAACGAATCATAGGTCTCTGGCATTGGGACTGCCACAGGAGTTCCGCCAAGGGCTTTAACAATTTTGGTTGCAAGACCAGTACAGCGTATTTTCATTCCTTTTAGATCCTCGAGTTTATATACAGGTTTTTTTGTATGGAAAATAGCTGGGCCGTGACCATGAAGGTACATAACCTTTACATCATCAAGCTCTTTAGGCTTAAACTTTTTATAAAACTCATTGATTAATTTAGTTGAGACATACCCGCTTCGACTTCCAAGAGGAAGGTCAACCACTTCAAGTAATGGAAATCTCCCTCTTGTATAAGCAAAAACTGAAAATCCAATATCTGAAATTCCTCTCACAACCCCATCGTAACACTTATCTGCAGGTGTTAGTGTACCTCCTAAATGCACAGTAATCTTAACTCTTCCATTAGTCCTTTTCTCTATTTCCTTTGCCCATTGCACAGAATCAATTGCATGCCTATGCGTTGGTGGGAAAAAATTACTATACGAGAGCTCTATAGGCTTAATCTGACCGAATGCTGAGGAAAACATAAAAAACATAATACCTAAACCTAAAAATAATAATAAGAATTTTTTAAATCCCATAATTCTCCTCCTTTCCGACCCCTGAAGCGGGATCAATTTTTTTATTTTGTTCGTTTTCTAAGTGTTTCTTCTCTAAAAAATTAGACGTAATTATATTAGAAAAATTCAAAATAGATGTCAACTTTTTTTTAAAAGAAGTAAGCATCTTTTTTCCCGTGATGAGGTTATATTGCGTATCTGGCAAATTCTTTACGGCGACCTTGCCAATAAGCACCCCGTTTTCCATTTAGCTTAAAAGCCTTAATTTCAATATTGGAAATAAAGCTGTCATTCCTGCGAAGGCAGGAATCCAGGGAAAAGAAAAACATTAAAAAACAGCTGGATTCCCGTTTTCACGGGAATGACGCAGGTGAGTACAGAGATTAAATTATGCTTCGGAATAAGTATAGAATTGAGATAAGCCAATGTTACATAACTTGTCACGGGAAAAGAGATGCTTCCAAAGGAAAGTTCTGAAAAAATCCTTTGAAAGACTAAGAGGCTCAAACCTCTCTTTATTTTTATCAGTCATTGCGAGTGCCAAGTGGGTACGTAGAATCTCATAGATTCTTCGCTTCGCTCGGAATGACAATTGAAGGGTTAATTATTTATGGACTTTCATAGGTTTCTCAATATCACTTATATGGAAGAAAATAAAGCCAAATGTCTTAATTGGATCGACATTTGGCTTTAGACCTTTCTGATAATCAATTTGATTAACTCTTTCTTGAAGTCTTTGTGAGGAAGGTGGAAATGAGCTGTTCAACCTTTTGACTCCCACAATTGGGACACTTGGCTTTTCCCTCATCATGTTCTTTCATACTTAAAATGAGAGAAAATTCCTTATTACAATCTTGACAACGATATTCATAGGTAGGCATCCCATCTCCCTCCTTTCAAGCTAAAGTTTAATCCTTTATAATAACCATTAAACCCTCGCCTAAACTTTTTGTAAGTCCAATTATAGTATAAAAATCAACAGGTTTTCTGTCAATAGAATCTCTCTATTCTCAATTTATGCTCCAATCTTTCTCTTCTCTGAAGAAGGAGTTGAATCTCTCTTTCTTGGTGTGGATTAATCATTCTTAATGCTTGATCCACATATTCAAGGGCCTTTTCAAAATCCTTAACACGATGTTCATAATACTTTGCAAGTTCAACATAAGGGTATGTATCCTTTAGATTAGGCCAGCTAATCATCTCTTCCCATAAAAATTTTGCCTTTTCAGTCTTACCTGTCTTTTTAAAAGCCAAGGAAAGCCATTTCATCACTTCCCAGGCGAGCTCATCATCACATCTATTAAGCGCTTCTTCAAAACATGGAATAGCCTTTTCTCTATCACCATGGTCCCAAAAAAGCTTTCCAAGTGAGAAATGCTCTATCCCTTTTCGAGGCCTTGCAGCTTTCGGATCATGATAAATCAA
>JBBIOI010000144.1:0-7781 GCA_037443425.1 Deltaproteobacteria bacterium | reverse complement strand
TTGTTGTCGAAAAATAATTCTTAATTAACTGATATTTTTTTTCACCAATACCTTTTACATTTTTTAGTTCTTCAACAGACCTAAACCTCCCTATCTTCTCCCTGTAAAATACGATTTCTTTGGCAATAGCCTCTTCGATTTCAGGAATTAAACACAGATCTTTTGAGGATACTCTATTAAGGTCGAGAGCAATGGAGAAGAGTATTAGTTTTTCAGCCTCCATTTTCTCAATTTTTATCTTCATTTCTCTGGGAGATTCTTTTTGAATCCTGATAAGTGTACCACTCTCCAGAATTTCTTGTGATAAAGATGGATCGAAAAAGACAGCTTCTTTAAAACCACCTGCCATTTGAATTGCTTCTCCCAAAGTGGGTTGACTGTTAAATAGATAGATACCTGGCCTTTTGACCTCTCCTGAAACCTCGATAGCTATTTCTTTATGAACGACATATTGTGGGATTTGAGTAGTATGATAAAATCTTATGGAAATTATAAAAATTAAAAATAAGGCAATTATAAAAATTGTTTTCTGTTGGGCTAATGAAAAATATTTCATTATTGGTAAATTAGGTTAGGTTTCCTCTTTTAGAAGTTTATAATCTATTGAATCTACAAGGGCCTGCCAGCTAGCTTGAATTATATTCTCTGAAACCCCTACTGTCCCCCATCTTGATTTTCCGTCTCCAGATTCTATTAAAACACGAGTCTTAGCTCCTGTTCCATCTTTTGTAGAAAGTATTCTAACCTTAAAATCTAATAGCTTTACCTCCTTCAGTTCAGGGTAAAACTTTTCAAGAGCCTTTCTAATGGCATTGTCCAATGCATTAACAGGACCATTTCCTATGGCTGCGGTATGTTCAATTTGATCTCCTACACGGACCATGATAGTTGCCTCAGAGAAGGGTGGGGAGTCCTCTTCCTTTTTTTCGACAATTACACGAAATCCTAAAAGCTCAAAAAATTTTTTATGCTGTTTTAAAGCCTTTTTTATCAATAACTCAAAAGACCCCTCTGCACCCTCAAATTGAAAACCTTCGTTTTCAAGTTGTTTTAACTGTTCAAGGATTTTTCTCACAACCGGATCTTTGCTTTCAAGGTCGATTCCAAACTCAGTAGCTTTATAAAGGATGTTTGATTCTCCAGAAAGGTCTGATATTAATACCCTCTGCCGATTTCCTACAAGTTCAGGACGAATATGTTCATAGGTGAGAGGGGTTTTCCGGATAGCACTCACATGGACTCCTCCCTTATGTGCAAATGCGCTTTCACCAACATATGGAAGAGATTTTGGATGAGGAAGGTTGGCAAGCTCCGAAACGAATCTTGAAACCTCTGTCATTTTCTTTAGCTGTTCATCAATGATACAATTAAAACCCATTTTCAACTTAAGGTTTGGGATGATTGAGCATAGGTTTGCATTACCACATCTTTCACCATAGCCATTTATTGTTCCCTGAACAAGTTTGACTCCTTCCCTTACAGCAAGGATAGAGTTGGCAACAGCCAATTCTGTATCGTTATGCACATGAATACCAAGTGGAGTAGAGATTCTATTTTTCACTTCCTTTATAATACCCTCTATTTCATAAGGAAGTGTACCTCCATTTGTATCACATAGAACAATCCAGTCTGCCTTTGCCTCTTCAGCAACCTTCAGGGTTTCAAGGGAATACTCAGGATTATTTTTAAAACCATCAAAAAAATGCTCTGCATCAAAAATCACTTCTGAGATATAATTTTTTAAATATTTAATTGATTCATAAATTATTTCGAGGTTCTGTTTAAGATTAATATTCAGTGCCTCAGTTACGTGTAAATCCCATGATTTTCCAAATATTGTTACTGCTGGAGTCCCGGCTTCAATAAGGGCCCTAATGTTTGGATCAATATCTGGTCTTGTGCCAGGTCTGCATGTACTTCCAAATGCAACAATCTTTGAGTTAAATAAAGGAACAGATTTGATTTCTTTAAAAAATTGCATATCTTTTGGATTCGAACCTGGCCACCCTCCTTCAATATAATGGATACCAATTTCATCAAGCTTTTTAGCAATAAGGATTTTATCTTCTACAGAAAAATTAATGTCCTCACCTTGAGACCCATCTCTTAAAGTTGTGTCGTAAAGTTTTATATTTTTTGAATCAACCAATTTGAAATTTCCTCCTGTGAAGAAAATATTTAGACGGTTGTTTAAGAAGAATTCTCTATCTTTCTTCACTTATTGTAGGTTTATCCAATTCAAATGCATCATGGAGGGCCCTCACGGCAAGTTCTGTGTATTTTGAATCAATAATACAGGAAATCTTTATTTCAGATGTAGATATCATATGGATATTTATTCCTTCTTTTGCCAAGGCACTAAACATCTGTGCTGCTACGTTTGAATGACTTCTCATCCCAACACCCACGATTGAGACCTTAGCTATATTTTCATCAAATAGAACCTCTTTGCCCCCTATCTCCTTAATAGCTTCCTTTACAATCTGTAGGGCCTTTGGAAAATCTGTCTTCGGTACGGTAAATGCAACATCTGCATATCCTTTTTCAGCGCTGGATGTTTGAATAATCATATCAACAACTATATTTGCTTCTGCAATAGGTTTAAATAATTTAGCTGCTACACCAGGAACATCAGGAACCCTCATCACTTCAATCTTTGCCTCATTTTTGTTGTAGGTAACCCCTGATACGATAACTCTTTCCATATCTTCGTCCTCCTTACAGACAATTGTTCCAGGATTGTCATTAAATGATGACCTTACATGAATAGGAACATTATATTTTTTAGCAAATTCTACTGAACGTATCTGTAACACCTTAGCCCCGAGGCTTGCCATTTCAAGCATTTCATCATAAGAGATTTTTGATATTTTTCTTGCTTTTGGGTATATATTAGGATCAGTTGTATATACACCATCTACATCAGTATAGATTTCACAGATATCAGCCTTTAATGCTGCTGCTATGGCTACTGCTGTTGTGTCAGAACCTCCACGACCCAGGGTTGTAATATTGTCCTCTTCGTCTACTCCCTGAAACCCTGCTACAACCACTACCCTTCCTTCCTTCAGATCTTCAAATATTCTGTTTGACTCAATACCTGTGATACGGGCCTTACCAAAAGCACTATCCGTTGCAATCTTTATTTGGAATCCTAAGTATGATTTCGCATCACATCCCATTGACTTTAACGCAATAGCCAGAAGTGCAATAGATACCTGTTCCCCAGTAGATATTAAAACGTCAAGTTCCCTTTCATCAGGGTATGGAGTAATCTTTTGGGCCATTTGAATAAGTTTATCCGTTTCTCCAGCCATTGCCGAGACCACTACAACAACTTGGTGGCCTTCATATTTTGTGCGAATAACTCTTTTTGCAACATTCTTAATTCGTTCAAGATCCCCTACAGATGTGCCTCCATATTTTTGTACAATAAGCGCCATTTGAAACCTCCTTATTGTAACACCTTCAGTATTTTATCTAAATTGAGCGATTCAAAATTGTCATTTCGAGGCAAAGCCGAATTAATTTCAATTTTATATTAGATTACCGTGCACCACTGGTAGAGGCTTTTAGTAAAAAATCGCTCAATTTAGGTTTTAGTCATTTTAATAAAAAGCATGTTTTAGTACCTCTTCATATCTTTTCCCTTTTGCAACAATCTCAATTGACCGAGTAGATTTCCCTGTGTATTTAAGTTTAATCAGGAGAAGTTCATTGGGGAGCAGTGAAGGGATCTTATCTGCCCACTCAATGACTGTTGCCCCATTTTGTCCAAAGAAGATCTCTTCTAATCCAAGTTCCAATGCCTCCTTTTCGTCTTTAAGACGATAAAGGTCTATATGATAAAGTTTTATCTTTCCATTATATTCATTAATAAACGTAAAAGAAGGACTTCTGACATACCTCGAGTTTATTACACCTATACCCTCAGCAATGCCTTTGATCAATTGGGTTTTACCCGTGCCTAATTCTCCTGATAATGCGATTATATCTCCTCCTTTTAGTTGTTTTCCAATCTTTTTCCCGATCTGAATTGTTTCTTTAGGACTTTTTGATTCTGTAACAAACACATCAAACCTGTTCAGGCTTTATATTTGAAATCGTCTGGATGAAGACTTTCAAGCCATTCTTTCAATTGATCTTCTTCCTTTTCGAGATCTATTGTTCTTGCCTTTTCAATAACATGTTCAGAAACATAAATAGGAGCCCCCACAGTAAGTGCTATTGCTATTGCATCGCTTGGTCTTGAGTCTATAAATATCTCCTCTCCCTTCCTATTTAAATGTATAAGTGCATAATAGGTATTTTCCCTTAAATCATTTACAATAACTTTAATTACCTCAGATTCAAGGCCTTTAAGCAGATTGTTTATCAAATCATGTGTCATCGGTCTATGTGATTCCACCTTTTTTAATTTCATTGCTATTGCATTTGCCTCAAACGGACCAATCCATATAGGTAGTCCAGTTTTGTTTGAGAGATCCATTAAAAGTACTACAAAACCATTAGAAGAGGAGTCAAATGTTAAAAATTTTACCTTCATCTCAATTAACATCTCTTCCTTTTTCTTCATTTTTGTCTCCTAAAAATTGCTTAAGGTGGCAAAGGGAATCTTAGGGATACCCCTACGCCATCATAATCTTTTAACATATTGTTTTCATCGGCCCATTTAACATCCCCATCTTGACGAACAACAGATTTTATCATCTCTTCAGCCAGATCAACAGATTTTATCTTTCCTTTGCATAATGGACATCCTGAGATCTCTGGATTAAATGATGGTAAAAGGGCTCCACATTTAACACATTTTGAACCTGTCAGTGAGAAAGAGGTCAAAACATATAGTGTATGTACCTGACCAGCATTTATTGCATCTAAGGTTCCATTTAAACCGAAATTTGCCATTCCCTTTTTATATGCCCTCTCCATAAGTTCTTTGACCTGATTATTTATGTCCTCTCTCTCCCTTTCAACAAGTCTTCTAAAAACCTTTTCGAGTATTTCTGAGCGAGATTGAGAAAAATCCGTGGAGAATGTATCGGCAGTTTGTTGTCTTATCCTCTCAGGAAGGAAGTTCTTAAAATTTGCTACAATCCTATCCTGGCCAATGATAACAATCCTTTTCCAGTTACCAGAATCAAAAAGGGTTGTAAGATGATTAGCCACATCGAGATGGTGTCTATCCATATGATACTTTATATGACGTTGATACCTCATTTGGGCCCATCCACCTTGATCGTGTCTACCTGGAACATAACTTTCGATCGATATCTCCTCCGTCAGTCCCTCTAAGGAAATTTCAAGTAATTTTGCTGAATCTGTTTCTACCATTACTACCAATATATTCTGATATTGTGAAGAAAGCTTGGTAAGGGGTTTCAATACAGGTGTCTCTGATATAAAGAATTCGTTTTCAAAAGGGATAACAGAGGGATAAGTGAGAAAGGTCTTCGTTGCGCTTCGTGAGAAGAGTGCTATACCATTAACCCCCTCTTCATAATTTTGACGAATTAAACCCTCAACATACCTTTCAATCTGTTTTTGATCATCAATAAAATGTCTTTGCCAATCTTCCTTATTTTGTAGTTTATCATAACCTTTCTTTAATTGATTTTTTATGAATAAACGAATCCTTTCCCTTTGTTGCTCATCAGACCATTTTGTATTTAAATAGATCGAAATAAAAGGGGCATTAGCTTCTTCGATACGTGCTAATCTTTTGATTTCTGATCTCATTTTCATATTTTCCTTAAGGGGTTAAGAGTGATTATGATTATAAATCCTAACAGAATTCCGCAAATGAATCAAATATCCCCTTTTAAAAGGGTTGGTATCTTTTTAATTAGGTCTGTTGCGACTAATGATTTCTCCCCTAATTCTTTTGCCACTTCATCTCCTGCTAATCCATGAAGATAGACTGCTAACTGCAGGGATGTAATAATATCAAAACCCTGACATATAAATCCACCAATCATACCAGTAAGCACATCTCCTGTGCCTCCTGAGGCCATGCCAGGATTTCCAGTAGGATTGATATAAACTTCACCCTTGGGAGTAGCAATAATAGTACGGAATCCTTTTAAAACAAGATAAACCTGGTTGGCTTGAGCAAAACTTCTGCTTATACCTATTCTATCCTCCTGAACATCCTTTGGAGTAGAATTGATCAAACGGGCCATCTCGCCTGGATGGGGGGTAAGTATGACTGAGCGATTAGAAAGTGGAAATATCTTTGGCTGTGTAGAGAGGGCTGTAATTCCATCAGCATCAATAATTATTGGTATTTCAAGGGTCTTAATAAGTTTTACCAGAAGTGATTGTGTCTCTTTAAATGTACCAACACCAGGTCCAATAATTACAGCCTTCTTTTTCTCGCAGAGCTTTATGATTTGATTATACGCACGGAGGCTAAGTGTCTGCTTTGGGGTTTCTGGAAGTGGCTCTGTCATTACCTCTGTAAGTTTTATCTCCATTATAGGATTTAGACTCTTTGGTATTGCTAAAGTAACCAATCCTGCACCAACTCTGAGGGAAGCCTCAGAGGCCATTGCAGCGGCGCCAGTTTTTCCAACAGACCCAGCAATAACAAGAAGGTGGCCATAATCCCCTTTGTGTGTATTTAAAGATCTGGGCTGTGAAAGCCATTTCTTAATATCATCTTTATCTATAAGGTAGTTAGGTATTTTCTCTTCGTCAATTAAAGTCTTTGGAATCCCAATATCTACAACCCTTAGCTTTCCTACATGATCGACCCCAGGATAAAGTAAGAGACCTAATTTAGGAAGACCAAATGTTATAGTTAAAGTGGCTTTAATTGCAGCACCCAGGGGTTTACCTGTATTTGCACACAGACCTGATGGTATATCAATTGCTACAATGGTTTTATTAAGGCTATTAAGATAATCTATTACTTCTCTGTAATACCCTCTCACCTCTGCATCAAGACCCGTTCCAAAAATTCCATCAATTAGGATATCGAATTTTTCAAATTCTTTCTTTACCTTTTGGAACTCTTTTGAGGATGGCAGAGGAATTATATCTCCTCCCATACGTGAGAAGATCTTAAAATTGGTTTCAGCGTCACCCCTGAGGGTTTTAGGGTCTGTAAGTAGATAGACTTTGACTTTTATCCCCTTATTAAGAAAGTAACGTGCTACTACAAAACCATCTCCTCCATTGTTTCCCTTTCCAGAAATGATGGCAACCTTCTTTCTAATTATATCTGGAAACGTTTCAAGGATTATTTCTGAAGCTTTCCGGCCTGCATTCTCCATCAGGACTATCCCTGGGATATGGCAAGTCTCAATGGTTTTACGATCCAATTCTTGCATCTGTTCAGCAGTTGCAATTTTTATCATATCTTCCCTCTAAGATTACATGGGCCACGGCATAAGGTTTATCGTGGGAAAGGGTTAAAAAGACATTTTGAATATGACTTGAATCCAAAATATCCTTAGCCTTTCTATAAAAATTAAAAAGGGGTTTTCCATTTGGATCAGATGTGATTTCTATATCTTTCCATCTTATCCCTCTTCTTAGGCCTAAACCAATTGCCTTAAGGAATGCCTCCTTAGCAGCAAATCTTAAAGAAAAACATTCATAAGGGCGGATCCTTTTTTTACACCATGTAATCTCTTTATCAGTGAAGACATGATTAAGGAACATGTCTCCCCAGCGACTCATAATCCCTTTCATTCTCTCCATATTCACAATGTCAATACCAATGCCATGAATCATTTTTATAAAAGTTTTTATCTGAATTAATCTCCTCCCTTTAT
>JBBIOI010000143.1:0-7923 GCA_037443425.1 Deltaproteobacteria bacterium | reverse complement strand
CAAGCAACTGGAAGTCAAAGCCTGTTGCATTACCAAGCTCGATAACTGAAGGGGGTGGAAATGCAAATATCATTGCGTTTCGTATCCTGAAAAATGCCATTGTTGCTCTTTCTGCAATCGATTTAACTTTTAGCTCTTTGCGGTTTCTTAAATGCCAGTCTTTTAATTTAACGAATACCATTCCATTATTCTGTCCCCTTCCTGAAAAACCGATACCAGCCACTGTCATGCATGACTCAACAGCTTCTTTTTCGTTGGTCTGGAAATAATGCTGTATCTCATTTAGGACATCCTTTGTCTGCTCAAGGGTTGCACCTGTAGGCATAATGACTTGAACAAGTAATGCCCCCTGATCTTCTTCTGGAAGATAGGCTGTTGGTAGGCGAAGAAGTACGAATCCAACAGAGAGTATAATCAGGATGTAAATAATTACATAACGAAGAACCCTTGAGAAAGAGTGTTCAACCAATCTCACATAAAAATCTCGGACTCTAAAAAAGAGTCTGTCAAACCTTGTAAAGAATGGTCGAAGAATTGGTATTGTATCCTCAGAGGGCAGGTGTCCCGGTCTTATTGGTTTTAAAAAGGTAGCACAGAGAACGGGTGTAAGAATTAATGCTACCAACACTGAAAGGAGCATGGCAGAAATTATGGTCACAGAGAATTGGCGATATATTATACCGGTTGAACCGGGAAAGAAGGCCATTGGACCAAATACAGCTGATAATACAAGTCCTATACCAATAAGTGCACTTGTTATCTGATCCATTGACTTTCGGGTTGCCTCTCGAGGTGAGAGTCCTTCTTCCCGCATAATTCTTTCAACATTTTCAACTACAACAATTGCATCATCAACGAGAAGGCCAATGGCAAGCACCATGGCAAACATAGTGAGCATATTGATTGAAAAACCAAAGATGCCAAGGATTGCAAATGTTCCTAAGAGGACGACCGGTACAGCGATAGTTGGGATGATGGTTGCTCGAAGGCTTCCAAGAAACAGCCACATCACCAGAAAGACAAGCAGTATTGCCTCAAAAAGGGTTTTAACGACTTCTCCGATAGCTACCCTAACAAAGGGGGTTGTATCATAAGGATATACCACCTTCATACCAGGTGGGAAGAATCTGCTCATCTCTTCCATCTTCTCTTTTACTCTGTTAGCCGTATCAAGGGCATTTGCCCCTGCAGTCATTCTGATAGCTAAGATTGCAGATGGTTTTCCATTATAAAAACCTTCTATATCGTATGCATCTGTTCCGAGTTCCGTCCTCCCTACATCAGCAATCCTTACTATTGATCCATCTGGATTTATACGAAGAGGAATATCGGCAAATTCCTCTGGAGTTTTAAGAAGACTTTGAACAATTATAGATGCATTTAATCGCTGCCCTTTTTGTGCAGGTGCACCACCCAATTGGCCTGCAGAAACCTCTACATTGTAGGTACGAATCGCTGAAATGACATCCTCAAATGTAAGGTTATAATCCACAAGCTTGTCGGGATTTAGCCATATCCTCATTGCATATTGAGATCCAAATACTTCAACCTCACCAACCCCTGGGACCCTTGCAAGTACCTTTTCAAGATTGGATTGAGCATAATCCCTGAGGTCATTTCCATCCATACTCCCATCTTCTGAAATAAGACCTATCATAAGTAGATAATTTCGGGTTGCTTTGCCGACTGTAATCCCTGTGCGCTGAACAGCCTCTGGAAGGCTTGGCATAGCAAGCTGTAGTTTATTTTGAACCTTCGCCCACGCAAGATCAGGATCTGTTCCAGGTGCAAATGTAAGTTCTATACGTGATGTCCCAGAAGAATCGCTTGTTGCAGACATATATATCATCTTATCAAGACCGGTCATCTTTTGCTCGATTATTTGGGTAACACTATTTTCAACTGTTTCAGCTGATGCCCCTGGATAAAAGGCCATAATATAGATTGAAGGAGGTGCAAGTGGAGGATATTGTGAGATTGGAAGATTATAGATAGCAAGACAACCTCCAGCCATTATGATAATTGCAATTACCCAGGCAAACACAGGTCGATCAAGAAAGAATTTTGACACCATCACCCTGCCTCCGTCTATTCTGTTTTTCCTGTGGGTGCTAATTTGTTTTGTATCTCAGGGCCTCCTTTTCTAATCTCAGAGGATGGTAAAGCCTTAACTGGCATTCCTGGCCTTACCTTCTGTATCCCTTCTATTATGACCCTATCTCCAACAGAGAGACCCTGAGAGATAAGCCATCTATTACCTATTGCACGATCAAGTATAATTGGTCGCTGCTCTACCTTACCTTGATTGTCAATGATGAATACGGCTGGATTACCTTTAAAATCTCTCAAGACCGCCTCTTGTGGAATAAGGATTGCATTTTCAACTATACCTTCTTGAACAATTGCCCTCACATACATACCAGGAAGGAGGATATATTTAGGATTTGGAAAGACCATCCTCAGAATAAATGAACCTGTACTTGGGTCAACTGTAACGTCTTTAAACTTCAAAACGCCTTCAAATGGGTATAGACTTCCATCCTCAAGAATTAATCTTACCTTTGCCTGATTGGGATTCCTTCCTTTTATACGACCTGCCTCTATATTCTTTTTTAAACGTAAAAGATTTGTACTGGATTGAGTTGCATCAACATATATAGGATCAAGTTTCTGGATTGTAGTAAGAGGAAAAGATTGATGTGCTGTTACCAAAGCACCTACTGATACATTTGATTTACCAATCCGGCCACCTATCGGTGCTATTATCCGAGTATATCCGAGATTTATACGTGCACTTTCTAATGCTGCCTCTGCTTGTTTGATTGCTGCCTCGGCAACTCCAACTGCCTCTTGGTCGCTTTTTATCTGTGCCTCAATAGCCTTAAGCGTTGCCTCTGCCACTTGTGCCTCGGTAACAGCTTGATCCTTTTCGCTTTGGGAGACAGCTCCTTCAAGGGCAAGCTCTTCAAATCGCTTACGATTCGCACGGGTAAGTTCCACAGTTGCCTGTTGACGCAATTTGTTTGCAAGGCTTGCCTCCAAGGAGGCCTTTGCCCGATCCGCTGCCTTTCGAGCTACGTTCAAATTTGCCAAGGCATTTTCATAGGCCGTTTGAAATGGTGCAGGATCAATCTGATATAAAATGTCCCCTGCTTTAACATCAGAACCCTCATTAAAAAATCGTTTCTGAATGATACCGCTAACCTGGGGCCTTACCTCTGCAATGAGATAGGCATAAGTCCTTCCGGGCAGTTCAGAGGTAATTTCTACTCGTTCAGCCTTGATGGTATATATTGAAACTTCGGGGATTGGAGGAATAGGAGATTTTGTGTTTGGATCACAAGAAGCTATTATAATAATGAAGAAAATAAGTATCCCTAATCTTTTATTTAATCTCATAACAAAACTCCTTTAGAGACCTTTTTTGCTCTTTTTTTCTCTAATTCCTCACGGGCCTTCTTTATAGCTGCAAGCGAGAATTTTACTACATGTTCTGCATATGCATCTATATCATCAATCTCTGGAAATCGGCCTTTTCTCTCTTTAATCTCTTTTTTAAATCTCTGCGCAAGCATTGGGGTAATGCATTGACTTATAATGCTTATTACAGTAAACTTAATCTCCCTATCTGAGGCATTTTTTCCCAATAATTCACGTATAACCAATTCAATATTTTCAAGTATTGGGCTTATCTCTTCTTCCATTACTTCTTGCAATAAGCCAGTAGGATTGGCAAGTTCCCGATAGACAATTGGGAATTCCTTGTTGTTTTCATCCGAGATCCTTTGGATAAATGAAACGATGAAACCTCGAAAACGATCTTCTGCAGTTGCATCTGGTCTTATCCCACCATCAGGGGGATGAGCCCTTAGCGATTCGATGAATGCATTTCTCCAGGCCTCTCGATAAAGGGTAGCCTTATCCCTGAAATGGTAATTAACAGAGGCAATGTTTGCACCGGCTCGTTCACAGATTTCTGCTATTGTTGCCTCACGATAGCCCTTTTCTGCAAATAAATCGCATGCAGCCTCCAATAGCCTTTGTCTTGTTTTATGGGAATCTTTTTTTATGACTTCCATAACAATTCAAATAACCATTTAAAATATTCATTTGAAAAAATCAAGCCCTGTTTTCGCAAAGAATTTTTTAGTTAAAGGTCCGCCGCCTCTTTACTCCACCTGGTTTATTTAACCCCTCCATACCTCCCCTTAAACAGAGACTGTGTCGTAATGTCATTCTGAGGCTTTAGCCGAAGAATCTATATTTTATAATGGTTTGAATTCTATAGGTTCCTCGCTTCGCTCGAAATGACAAATATGACATAAACCTCATTGCGACACAACCTCGATAAGGGGTGGCGAGGTCTCTCTAGAGACCTCTGAAAAAGTCATTGATTTGACTGGTGAGGTAGGGTTCAAAACCCTTCGAATGCGGGCTTTTAATGTATAAATTGCTAACAATCGCTTTAAAAAAACCCAATTATTTTAAGGGGATTTATCAATATTGCTAAACTAATAAAGGTATCCGCTCGAAGGCTTTTTCACCCCACCTCCCCATTTATGAAAGAATTTTTAAATAGTTTTTCAGAGGTCTCCTCTAAATTTCTTGACAAAATTAGTGGATCGGGTATATAAATTTCTGTATACTGTATTCAAAATGGGAGGACTATTAAATGGAAGATTCCGAACTATTTTCCAATATTACCGTTTTAAGTCTTGAACAGGCTACAGTATTACCTTATCTTACATTGAGATTAGCTGAAGATGGTGCAAATGTTATTCGGATTGAGCATCCAATCTATGGGGATCCTAATCGAAGAGTAGGGGATAATGTTTTAAATGAAGACAGAATGTATTCATATTATCTATCAATTAATGCGGGAAAAAAGGCGTTAACCCTGGATTTATCAACACCTGAAGGCCAGGATATTTTGGATGAACTTATTATAAAATTGAATGTTGATATCTTTGCAACAAACCAGCTTCCGAGAAATTATTCAAAACTCGGGATTGAACATGAGAGATTAAGAAAGATAAAAGATGATATAATCTGGCTTGGAATGACAGGCTTTGGTCCAGATATCAACGAGGCTGCCTATGACCCTGTTTTGCAGGCAAGGGGTGGATTGATGGAACTTACCGGAGAAAGAGGCGGAAGTCCTCAAGTTATGGGAATTCCTTTGCCTGATATGGGAGCAAGTGAGCATGGCTATGGTCTCTTAATGAAGGCACTTTATAAAAGGGCATTAACAGGGAAGGGTAGCCGTATTGATGTCTCAATGTTTCAAAGCACTGTTTCATGGCTTACACAACCTATAACCCATACTGTAACATTTAGAAAGAAGGTTACTCGAAAAGGTAATACCCACGAATTCTTTGCCCCTGTCTCTGTATATGAAACAGCGGACGGATACGTTTATATAGCAGTTGGAAATGATAGACAATGGGAGACGATGACAAAACTTCCTGGGTTTGAATCCCTATATAAGAAGGATTATGAAAGAAATGCAGGAAGGATCTCTGATGTCGAGAATTTAAATAGGGCAATAAACGAAATTACAAAGAAATTTAAGACAAATGAGCTTATTGAGATTTTTAACAGAGCAACGATACCAATATCTAAGGTCAATACGATTGAAGAAGTTGTTGAAGATCCTCTTGTTAAACCGAACCTTATAAGGAGTAAGGATCCAAAATCAGGTTTAGAGATCACTATCGCTCCCCCACCATATACTACACCATATCTCAAAAAGGTTAATTTCCAATTAAGTTTTCCACCCCGATTTGGAGAACATAATGAGGAGATTTATGGGGGTATTCTTGGTCTAAGCAGTCAAAAACTTAAAGAATTAAAAGACAAAAACATCATTTAAAATTATTAATTCTGGGGAAAATAATGGTTCATGAAAGGAGTCGAAAATGGCCCTTGATTTCACTTTTACAGAAGAGCAAGAATTCTTTAGACAAACTATAAGAGATGTCGTAAACCGTTTAATTATGCCAAGGGTTAAGGAATTGGATGAGAAGGAGGAATTTCCATGGGATCTATGGCGTGAGTTTGCATCGCTTGGCTACCTCGGGATCAGGCATGAAGAGAAGTATGGGGGGATGGCACTTGATACCATCTCACAAATGATCTTCTACGAAGAATTGGCAAGAGGTTCATGTGGCTTTGCTATGTCAGTGATAATGCAGGTCTTGATGGGGACATATTTTATTGGAAGGTTTGGAAATGAAGAGATAAAACAGAGGATTCTCGTTCCAGCTATAAAAGGGGAAAAGATAGGAACGATTTGTTTTACGGAAGATCAATCGGGTTCAGACCTGGCTGGGACAAGGACAACCGCCACAAAGGTTTCTGGTGGTTGGATAATCAACGGGAAAAAACAGTGGATTACAAACGGTCCTATTGCAGATTTTACAACTGTAATGGCAACAATAGACCCTAAACTTGGTCTCAAAGGACTTAACTTTTTCCTTGTTGAGAAAAAGACAGATACGAGAGATGGTTTCACTGTTGGTCAGAGAATACATAAGATTGGCTCAAGATGCTCTGTAACGAGTGAATTGATATACGATAATGTTTTCATCCCTGATGAAAATTTTTTAGGCGAAGAGATTGGAAAGGGTGTCCAGTATGCAGGAGAGATTCTTAATGAGGTGCGTGTTATGACTGCCATGAATGCCTTAGCCATTGCAAAGAATGCGATGGATGATGCCCGTGAATATGCAAAAAATCGAATAGCATTTGGAAATCCTATAAGTAAGTATCAATTGATTAGGGAGAAGTTTGCCAAATACTGGGCATGGTATGAGGCAGCATGGAATTATGCATATAAATGTGCCTGGATGATTCAGAATAAAATCCCCTGTACAAACGAATGTATGCTTGCAAAGTATTTTGCAACAGAGATGTGTATGTATGCGGTTGAGGAGGCAATGAGGATATATGGTGGAAATGCATTCTCAAGCGAGTATCCCCCACAACGTTACTGGAGAGATGCAAAGTTTCTCCTCTACGGTGGAGGAACCCATGAAGTGCTTTGTGACTATTTGGGAAGGGTGTTCTTAAAAGATTGATAAAGGAGATAGGATAATGGATATTTTTGTTCTTGTTAAACAGGTCCCTGATCCAGAGGCAATGGTGAAGGTGAAGTCAGAATCAGAACTTGAGATCGAGAATAGATACTTTACAAACTTTTTTGATGAGATTGCAATCGAGGCTGCAATCAGGGTGAAAGAAAAATTTGGTGGAAATGTTACAGTCCTTACAGTCGACAATAGAAGGGTTGATGCACTTAGGAGAGGTATTTCAATGGGTGCAGATGAGGCTGTTCAGATTACAGATCCCTTCTTAGAGGGAGCCAATCCTTTCGTAATTTCAAAAGCCATTGCTTCATATCTAAGACAGAGACACTTCGATCTTATATTTGCAGGAAGGCAGGCAATGGATGATGATTCAGGGATAGTTGGACCTGCAGTTGGAGAGCTTTTAGGTATCCCCCATGTGAATGCCATAGTTTCTTTTGAACTTGATCCCCAGAGTGGAGTGGCGCTTGTTAAACGCGATGTTGAAGAGGGAAGGGAGGTTATTGAGTGCTTGCTTCCTGCTTTATTTACATGTGAGAAGGGTCTTTTTTCACCTCGTATACCTCAGGTTATGAATGTTATGAGGGCAATGAAAGTACAAATCAAGAAGTGCGACCTTTCTTCTTTAGGTCTTAATCCAACGGAACTTCAAGCTGAAAAAGATTTAATTGGATTAAAAAGATATCTTCCTCCACCTAAGAGGCCTCCTGTTAAGATTATAAAAGAAGAGTTTCCAGAGAATGTTAAGATACTTGTTAAACTCCTGAGGGAAGAAGCAAAAGTTATATAATAATTTAAAAGGAGTGTATATGGAAAACGAGATATTGGTATTTGC
>JBBIOI010000142.1:0-8025 GCA_037443425.1 Deltaproteobacteria bacterium | reverse complement strand
CCATGATATTACGATCCCACATGAGTATCATCAACATGTATCTGGATGGTAATAAAAATATTACTTACTTCTTTTTTAGTAAGAACGAGAGGGATTTTTGTCTTTTTGGAAAAACTTGCCTATTACAAAATTTCGATAAAATATAATCCGAATTCTATTGATGAGCCTTATCATTAACTTATCTGTGAATTTTCTTAGCGAATATGGAAAGCTGTAGTATTTTTTACATAAAATTAATAAATTTTCAAATATTTTTTTAATCCAATAGTATGAAAAAATCCATATAATGAGTTTCTTTAGAAAAATTTCACCTGGTAGAATTTTCTCCCCTATCCTATTCTCTTCTCTCTCAAATCTTATTAATGAACCAGTGCTCTCGTTTAAAATGATAAGTTCAGAGTCTGGAATATATCTTTTCATTATTGAAACACATTTCTCCAAGCTCTTTTTCTGAATATTCGGAATGAAAATCGAAATATTCAAACCCTGATCTTCTGTTATTGTATCAATTTGAGCCGATTCAATCCTTTTCACAAAATCCTTCTTTCTATAGCTGTATGGATCTTTTATATCATTCAACAAGCCCCTGTAAACTGAGGATTTCCTTTCAAGGGCATCTTGATCAATTAAAAGTGCCAGTGTCAATGCATTCTTTTTTCTTTCCTCAAGTTTCTCGTTGAATGTCTTTAGGTCCAATTCTATAATCTCCTTATTGGAAATAGAAATCTCACCTCCTTTTATTCCATTCTTGAAACTATGGCTCAAATGGATTTGTTGATTTCGGATTTTATTGTCATGCTCGAAAATAACGTCGTCAAGATAAACGATTCTTTTATGGCCTAGATATGCAAGCATTTGATAAATGTCATAAATATGGTCGTCAATTCGATATTTCCGGTACTCTTCAGGACATATCCCTATCGCTAAACACGCCTTTCTTGAAAGTATTGGGAAAGTGCAAAGACTATCCCGAAATAACAAGTCATTAACATGAATGAGGGCAATGTCATCTTTAAAGACATAGAATATTTTCATTATAATTTGGTCCCAGTTTTTTGTTCGTATAATGACGTCATCATTAATAAGCATAAGATATCTTCCAGACGAAGCTTCAAAACAAGCCCGATTCAGAGCACCCATGTTCGCCCCTTTTGGAAGGATAACTTTTTTTATTGAAAGCCTTTCGTCAGAAATGCTCTGACTTTCTAAATCATCCTCATCCAAACACAAGACCACCTCAATCTCCTCAATGTTATGTGCACTATTCAAAATACTCTCAAAAAACCTTTTGACCAATGCTGGCCGACTTCTTGTTGGAAGTAGAAATGAAAATTTATACATTTAACTTTCACCTTTAGTCGATTTTGTTCATTTCTTTTCTGTACATCTCCGTCACCATCTTTGGGTTTCCTTCGGCAACAATCTCTCCATGATGGAGCCAAAGGGCTCTATCACATATTTCTTCGATATCTTTAAGATTATGAGAAACAAAAACAGTAGTAATCCCTCCTTTGATAAGTTTTAAAATAGTTTCTTTTGATTTTTTTTGGAATTTCTCATCTCCTACAGCAAGAACTTCATCGATAATTAAAATTTCTGGATCTGTATGAATAGCTACCGAGAATGCAAGACGAAGATACATCCCACTTGAATATGTTCTTATGGGTAAGTCAATAAATTCTCCTAATTCAGAGAAATTAATTATATAATCCATTTTTTTAAGGATTTCTTTCTTTGATAAACCGAGAAGAATACCATTCAAAACAATATTTTCTCGTCCAGTCAAATCAGGGTGTAATCCTGCTCCAAGTTCTAATAAAGGAGTAATTCTGCCAGTAACTTTTACTTTCCCTTTTGATGGCGAAATGGTTCCAATAATTATAGAAAGAAGAGTGGTTTTACCTGCTCCATTTTGACCAATAATCCCTATGCACTCTCCTTTCTTAATCTTAAGTGTAACGCCCTTAAGAGCATAAAAAGGGGTATCTTTATGATCATTTTTCTTGTAAATTACCTTAGGAAAATTTAAGATAAATTCTTTAAATCCAGGTCTATCTTTTTTAGCTGGATATTTTTTCCAGATATTTTCAAGATCAATGACAAAATTATTCATATCACTTCATCAATTCTCTTGTTTAATTTTTGAAAAATGAGAACCCCTAAAATAAATATCAGAGATGCTTCTATAAAAGCAATTCCAACAACATTCCAATATATCTTATTCGACATAAATAATTCTCGCCAGGAAGACATAATCGAAGCCAATGGATTTAAATATAAAAATAAAGATCGATAAAGTTCCGGAATACTGTCGAATTGATAAACAATAGGGGTAATCCAGAATAACATTTGTAAAAGAAAGGCAACAATGAACTGGAAATCCATAAAGTAAACATTAATCACGGAAAAAGGAAGAGAAAATCCAAGTGTAAGAGTAAACTGTATTAAAAGAAAAAATGGAATTCCAATAAGCCATACTATTCCAACTGTTTTATTATAAATGTATATCAGGAGTAAGATAATTGGTAATGAAAAAATAAAATGGATACCTTGGGATAATACACTTGCTATTAGAAGATAATGTTTGGGGAATGGAAATTTTTTTATAAGACTTTTATTCGAAATTAAAGATACAGTTGATGCACTTACTGATGTCGCAAACCAAGTCCATGGAAATAAAGCAGAGAGCATAAATAAAGGGAAGTTATGAATTTGAACACGTAATATAATATTAAAAGCTACATAGAAAACTAAAGCAAGAAGAAGGGGGTTGAGGAGCGACCAAAATATGCCAAGAGATGTCCTCTTATATTGAAGGATTATCTCCTTTCTGGTAAGTATCCAAAGAAGGTCTATTTTCATTTGAAGTTTTTTTCTGTCAATTTTCATCAAAAACCTTCTCTTTTTATTCACTACATCTCTTAAATCTTCTTTGCTATAAAATAACAATGCCCCAAAAAATAATCCAAAATACGAACTCTGGACAAAAACCTTTCTCCCAATGAAGTCAGTTTATAAACAATTTCCCCCAACCCATAAATAGTCATCCCATGTCGGGTCATCCTAAATTCCTGAACTCCCGATTCTTCAAAAATCTTCTTAAGGTATCCTCTTCTTATTCTATAAGACCCTTTCTCTATTTTCCAATTCCGGTAAAAAAAACTCATAAGATATACAAAAGGACATAATCCGTTATTTTCACCTCCAAAGCCAATATATCCCCCTTTCTTTAGAACCCTAATTGCTTCTGAAACACCCCTTTTTATATCATTTAAATGATGAAGTATCCCAAATCCATATACAAGGTCAAATGTATTATCTCTGAAAGGGAGGAATTCCATATCAGCGACTACTCCCTGTCCTCCTCGTTTAATAAATGTCCGCATATTCTCAAAGGAGATATCTATTCCAATAGAGGGACCAAAAATGCCATCTTGTTCTCCTCTTCCGCATCCACAATTCAGACTCAATTTAACATTTTGAACTGGAAATAATTCCTTAAGCCTTCGAATATGAGTTTGATTACTTATACAAATAATCTCATTTTCTTCTCTCGAGGGCTTATTATCATACCATCTCTGTTGAATTATCTTTTGTCTCTCCATCTTTCTTATATCAATACCTCATTTAAGTTTGATTTTCTATGAAGGCTCGAATGGTCTTGATAAGATTGATTTTTCCTATATTCCCCGCCGGGGCTGGTTTCTCATATTTTTTCAGAACTTCAGTGATCTTTGCCTCAAGTTTATCCTCTTCATAAACGACATAAATATGGCCATCCTTTCGTTCTTCAATGGCTTTTGCAATCTCAATCTGATGGTCTGTGCCATGTTCACCATACTTTTTCCTTCTCGGAAAGAGAATAAGAGGGATTCCATATTCTTTGCATAGAATAATCGTTCCTATACCCGCATGAGAAATTACCAGTTCAGATGCTCGAATATATTCTATGGCAGTCTGAATAGGGACAAAATCAAAATACTTTGTATTTCTGGGGATATATCTTGAATAACCCTTCTGTATGACAATTTCATCAGGAACTCTGGAAGCTATCCCATCCACAGTCTTTATCAATCGGTCAAACCCTTGATAATGATTGCCTACGGTGACAAATATCATATCAATCCACCTACATATTTAGCCTTTGGGCCGTATCGTTTAAGAAGTGGCTCCCATTGGACAAGAAATAAATCAGTGATTGGATAAACAACTCTTCCGGTTAAAGAGGGCTTATAGACCTGGGCGCTACATTCGAGGTAGATCAGCTTTGTCCGAAAGAAGAATTTCCCGAAGAAAAAAGCAGGAGCAGCTATCTCAGAACCTGTAGAGAAAAGTATATCTGGTCTCTCCTTTAAAAGGATAATAAATATTTTTAATATTCCTTTTATAAAAGCTATCGGACTTCTAAATAGGTTGTCTATATAATAAGCATCTTCTCGATTCATTGTTGTCACTTCTTTGTATGTTACCAAAAATTTAGGATATATTTCAAATGCCTCCCAAAGCTGAATCATCTCTGTATAGTGGCCACCTGCAGAACAGATAAGGCCAATCTTTTTTGGTTTTTTCATTTCCAGTTCCAAATCATTGAAAAAATCTTCAATCTCTCAAAGAAATATCTTTGGCGCTAATGCCGAAACGTTTAAACCAGCTCCATATCTCTCCAAACGAAACCCTCCTCAATGACCTTAGCTTTCTTCTCTTCTTTAACATCAGGGGAATTCCCTTTAAACCAGAACCATAGGCTTTAAACAGGATCTCTATTAAATGCCATGGAGAATATATTTTTGTAAATCTACCCGCTGCTCCTCGATGGCTCAGTGCACCGTAGGCCTGAAATAGAAAACGCCAGAGTGTAAAAAATATGGTTAAGAAAAGAAGGGGCAAAGGGAAATATTTAATGGTAATCCAGAAACGATTCCTTTCAACATAAAAGGCCTTGAATGGCGAATGCTGCCCTCCTGTCCCGGAGTTTTTATGATAAAGGATTGCCTTATAAACATATAGCCCTTTCCAACCCGCCAATCTTGCACGAATTCCGATCTCGGCATCATCTGCGTATGTAAAAAAATCTTCATCAAATAGACCAATCTCTTCAAAAACTCTTTTTCGATACATTGCACCACAGCCCGGGGGAAACAAGATCTCCTCAAAATTTTCATATTGACCGTGGTCTTTTTCATATTGGCCCTTCGCCCTACACAATCCATCCCAGTAGATTAATTCTCCAACTGCCTCAATCATATCCCTATTATAATATGAATAAATCTTTGAACCCCACATCCCTATTTTATGATTAATATCAATAGCCTTTGAAAGTTCTTCAAGCCAGTTTGGATGGGCCCATATGTCGTTATTTAAGAGTATAATAAATTCTCCGCTTGAAAATCTAATCCCGACATTACAGCCCCCAGTAAATCCCAGATTCTTCTCATTTCTAATAATTTTTACATATTTTCCATATCTTTCCTGAACAAACGCCACTGAATCATCAGTTGAGCCATTATCTACAAAAATTATCTCAAAATTTTTATAGCTCTGGTTCATCAATGAATCAAGACACTCCTGAAGAAACTGTTTTCCATTCCAATTTGGTATAATAATAGAGAATAGTGGATTCATATCTTATAAGCCGAGTATTTGATCTACTCTTCCAAACTTAAAATAACATAATATATATTCTAATTTTTTCAAAGCCGAATTTATTCCGTAATAAGAAATAAAATAATTAACAAAACCTATCTTTAATCTTGGTGTTTTTCTAAAACCTTCCCATGGGTGGAAATAAAGAATAAAAGGTTGATTTTGATTTATCTTTTTTAGTCCCCAAAATAAAAATGGAACAGGAATAAGTCTTAAATAGAAGCCTCCGGAAATTGGAACCCTTAATTTCCCTACCTTCAACGGTGTTGCAGGAAATTCAATGAGAGGACTACTTTTATCCTCTTTTCTCACATCATTTAGAGAAATTCGATAGGGCTTGGTTGGTGCACCATTTATCCCATAAACTGGATTCAATTTTACCGGGAATATACTTGCATCATATTGATAACCAAAATCCAAAAGGAGTTTAAGAGACCATTTTGTTCTATTATCAAGTGAAAAGCATGGGGCTCTAAACCCTTTAATTTGTACTTTCCCTAAAATCTTTTCAATAATTTTATGGAAATCCTCTAATTCTTTCCTGAAAAGGTTTTCATTTAATCTCCAAAGAGGAGTATGTGTATATCCATGGCAACCAATTTCGTGACCTTTCTCATATATAAGTTCGATTAATTCGGGATGACGCTCAGCAATTTCGCCAACAATAAAAAAAGAAGCCTTTATTTTATATCTATCTAAAAGATTAATTATTTGAATAGTGGCTTCATCTGTCTGATAAATAGGTAATCTTTTCCCATTTAATAATTCTGAATGGAACCATTCTTCAGTATCAATAGCTAAGGCATTAATCATACTTTAAATTCTTCCTAAGGATTACATCACATCAGTATCTCCCCAGGTTAGATACCAATTCTTTGGGTCAAACAACTCTTTTTTATCCTCCTGAGGATATATCATGAATCTAAATGATTTAGGGCTTCTAATAAAACCATATTTTTTAAAAATCTTGTAATAATAATGGTCTTTTGGAACCATAAAACATAACATATCTACATTTTCTCGTTTACCATAAGAGATTCCCTTATCTATCAATGCATACAATACATCAATCTCGGTTGTTAATAGATCAACGATTACGGCAGTATTGAACCCCAAAAGGTCTGCCTTTCTAAGAATGATATAACCCTTTACTTCTCCATTTTTCACTGCTTGATAAATAGTATAAAATCTTGTTGGATGAGAAATATAGCGCCAATTCATATAATTTTTATCTCTAACTCCAATAATTGGAAATATAGAAATATGCTTATTTAAAAAATTCTCGAATTCTTGGTCAATCTCTTTTATTTCTTTTATTTCAACACTTTTATCTAGTTTTTTTTCTTTAAAAGAAAAAATAGCATTGTAAAAAATTCTTAAAAGACCTGCTAAAAAAATACTTAAAGGTGGAAGACGAAGATAATTTTTTAAAATTCCACTAAATCTAACTGGATAAATAAGGACAGGTAATTTTAAAATTTCTATCCATCCAATCTTTTTAAATCCATTGATAGTCTGAGGTCTGATTGGAAAAGAAGACATAAAGGTCCTATTTTTTTCTTTTACGCGTTGAATTGCATATCTTCCCATTTTTTCAAAAATACCTCTTCTCCGATACTCTGGAGCCACCATTAAATCTACAGAGACTGTTCCAAGAACAATTTCTCCATACACATAGAATCGTCTTGGAATATCAGCGAAATGGCCGATTATTCTTCCATTATCTTCAACGATATAAATTAATCCATTCCCATCAGGATTATCCATGAACTCCCATCGCCAGAATTCAGGGGCTAACTTATCTTTCTCAAATTCACCAAATACCACTTTCCTTAAAGACAATATTCCATCAATGTCTTTTTCTCCCCCATCCTTTACTTTCAAATTGAGATTCTCTTTTCTCATCCTCCTCACTCTTCTCTTTCCCCAATGCATGGGTGGAGGACTCTAAAAAACATGATAATTGTATTTCTAAAATAATAAATTGGAGAAAAAACTAATTTTTTAACTTAATAAATAACCTCATAAATAATCAGTTCTTGATCAGATTTTCTATATATCTCTTTTAATTCGGGCAAATCTTTGGATTTCATCATCTCTACAAACCCAGGACTAAATTCATGAATATTTTTATCAATAAGGATATAGCGAACCCCACTTTTTTTAGCAAACTCTATAATTTTATAATAGGATTTTGATGAATCTTTATTTTCTGTATCCTTAGGGAACATTACAAATTCTCTTTCTGCGTAAAAAATTTCTTGAGGTGTATTGCTCATAATTATAGAATCAGGGGGGGTGTTATGTTTCAACCATAGACCAACCTCTTTTTGGTATGCCCTATGCCTCCTTTCTGGTTTCAATGCCTGTGGCAATTGAATT
>JBBIOI010000141.1:0-8368 GCA_037443425.1 Deltaproteobacteria bacterium | reverse complement strand
GAGGTGTTCCTGAAGAGCCGTGTGAGGGAAAACCTCAAGCACGGTTCTGTGAGGGGCATTAACAACCAATAAAGGAGGTTGAAAAGATGTCTACTCGACAAGATAATTTAAAACAGGCATTAAAAATAGATTATACGCTTCCGCAAAAAAGCTGGATTGAGCCCAAGGTAGAATTCCACAAGGGGAATTACTGTTATCCAGCCTCGCCAAAGCATGAAAGATACCTTGATCTGCCTCATCCAAGGGAATGGCAACCTACGGATGAGGATTGGGGACTCCCAGAAAATTGGAAAGAGATTATTCTTAAAGGGATTGAGGATCGTTTAAATAGATATAGATCATTTAGACTTTTCCTTGATATATGTGTCAGGTGTGGGGCCTGCGCTGATAAATGTCATTTTTTTATTGGTTCAGGAGATCCAAAGAATATGCCTGTTCTTAGGGCAGAACTTTTAAGATCGATCTATCGGCGATATTTCACAGCTTCAGGAAAGATATTGGGGAGGATGGTTGGGGCACGAGAGCTTACCAAGGATGTCATTAAGGAGTGGTTCTCATATTTTTACCAGTGTACAGAATGTAGACGTTGTTCAGTCTTCTGTCCATATGGAATTGATACATGTGAAATTACAATGATAGCAAGAGAACTTCTAAATCTTTTAGGACTCAATATCAACTGGATTCTTGAACCAGCTGCAAACTGTTTCCGTACAGGGAATCATCTTGGCATTCCACCCCATGCCTTTAAATCAACAGTTGATTTTGCAATAGATGAAATAAAAGAGATTACAGGCATTGAAATTGAAGTTCCAATAAATCGAAAAGGGGCAGAAATACTTTTTGTTTCACCATCAGCAGATTATTTTGCAAGCCCCCACTGGTATACCTTCTTAGGATACCTTCTCCTTTTTCATGAGATTGGCCTTGACTATACTTGGAGTACTTATGCATCAGAGGGAGGAAATTTTGGTTTTTTCCACTCCTTTGAACTTGCCAAAAGGTTGAACGCAAAGATTTATAGTGAGGCTAAGAGGCTTGGGGTAAAATGGATCCTTGGTGGAGAATGTGGCCATATGTGGAGGGTTATACACCAGTATATGGATACATTCAATGGCCCTGCTGATTTTCTGGAGGAACCTGTCTCCCCTATCACCGGAACTCGTTTTGAACATGCAAGATCCACAAAGATGGTTCATATCTGTGAATTTACTGCAGACCTAATTAGAAATAATAAATTAAAATTAGATCCTAATAGAAACAGGAAATGGAAGGTTACCTATCACGATTCATGTAATATTGCTCGAGGAATGGGGCTTCTTGAAGAACCACGATACATTATAAGAAATGTATGTAGCGAATTTTATGAAATGCCTGAAAACACAATTAAAGAAAAGACATTCTGCTGTGGAAGTGGTTCAGGTCTTGGTGCAGATGAGAATATGGAGATGCGCCTACGTGGGGGTTTTCCAAGGGCGAATGCTGTTAAATATGTAAAAGAGAAATTTGGAGTAAATCTTCTGGCATGTATATGTGCAATTGATAAAGCAACCCTTCCGCCACTCTTAGAATACTGGGTGCCCGGTGTTGAGGTAGCAGGAGTACATGAACTTGTTGGGAATGCCCTTATTATAAAAGGAGAAAAAGAAAGAACTACAAATCTTCGTGGAGAACCAATCAACTTTGAGGAGGATAAGGCAAAGCAATGAGACTTTATGATGGGGAAAAGATCATCATAGGTCTTATCATATTTGTTGGATTAGTCACTTATCCATTATGGCATAACACAGTCAGCGGCAAAAGTACATATGTTCCAAAACTTGAGACCCCAAAAGATAAGAAGGATTGTATAGAGGCAAAAGAATATATAAGGGTTAATCATAAGAGTATTCTCGAAGATTGGAGGTTATCAGTAGTAAGAAATGGATTGAGGGTCTATCAGGCAAGCAATAAAAAGAGATATCAAATGAGCTTGAATCGGACCTGTATGGAATGTCATAGTGATAAAACAAAATTCTGCGATCAATGTCATAATTATATGGGAGTAACTAATAAATGCTGGGATTGCCATATCTATCCAAAACAGATTGAGTTAGGGAAAAGATAGTCCATGGAATTAGGAAGAAGGGGATTCTTAAAAATAGCAGGCCTCAGCTTTTTAGGCCTAATTGCAAAGCCTGGGTGGGAAGTTGTTTCTCAGATCAAACCTATTGAGCCCTCGCCTGCGCCTAACTATTTTCATGGTAAACGATGGGCAATGGCAATAGACTTAAAGAAATGCTGGGCCTCAAAAGATGGTTGTAAGGATTGTATTGATGCATGTCATAGCATCCATAATGTACCAAATATTGGATATGTTAAAGAGGAGATTAAATGGGTCTGGACGATTGAATTTGAAAAGGCCTTTCCCGAACACGTCCATGAATTCAATGAAAAGGAATATAAAAGGAGACCTGTAATTGTACTTTGTAATCAATGTGAGGATCCACCCTGTATAAAATACTGTCCGACAAGGGCTACGTGGAAAAGGGAAGATGGCATAGTTATGATGGACTTTCATCGCTGTATCGGATGCAGGTACTGTATGGCTGGATGTCCATATGGGTCAAGGAGTTTTAATTGGAGAGATCCAAGGCCTTTTATCCAAAAAGTAAATATTGAATTTCCAACAAGGACAAAGGGGGTAGTCGAAAAGTGCAATTTCTGTGAGGAGAGATTGGCCAAAGGACTTTTACCGGCATGTGTAGAGAGATGTAAGGAGAGGGCGTTGATTTTCGGAGATATTAATGACCCTGATTCAGAGATAAGAAGGGTCCTTTCAGAAAGACACGTTCTTCAAAGACAGCCTGAGCTTGGGACAAAACCAAAGGTCTTCTATATCTTATAAATTCCTCTCTTTAAGAGAGGGGGAAGATATGCTAAACAAGGAAAATATATTAATCGATAAAGAGATTCCTTTGCTTGAACACGTAAGAAAGACTGGGAAAGGCTTTTATATCACCATTTCACTTCTTATTGCACTTATTCTATGGGGGTTTTACGCCTATATCACACAGTATCGTATAGGCCTCGGAGTCACTGGTCTTTCAAGGCAAATCTTCTGGGGTGTTTATATAACAAACTTTGTATTCTTTATTGGTATCAGTCATGCGGGAACGTTTATTTCAGCAGTTCTTCGGATTGTAAAGGCTGAATGGCGAAGGCCGATAAGCAGGCTTTCAGAACTTACAACAGTATTTATTCTGTTCTTCGGCGTTGGAAGTGTTTTGATTGATTTAGGAAGGCCTGATCGAATGTTATACGCTATCCGATATGCACATTTTCGATCACCACTTCTGTGGGATGTTTGTAGTATCGCTACTTATTTAACAGTAAGTTCTATCTGCCTTTATCTTGCATTAATTCCGGATATTGCATTAATGAGAGATATAGGGATGAAGAAAAGGCAGTGGCTATATGAGATCCTTTCGCTTGGATTTAGAGGAACCCCAGAACAATGGCATAGATTGGAAAAAGCCATTCTTTATGTTTCTATCCTTGTTATACCTATCATGATCACTGTTCATACAGTGGTTTCGTATGTTTTTGCCATGACTATTCAGCCAATGTGGCATAGTGCTATTTTTGGTCCATACTTTGTAGCAGGTGCCTTGTTTTCAGGGATTGCAACAGTTATCACCATTATGGCTATTATTAGAAAGGTTTATCATCTTGAAGATTATCTCAAGCCCGTTCATTTTTATAACCTCGGGACACTGCTTTTGGCAATGACACTGCTTTGGCTATACTTCACATTGGGTGAAAATATCACGACCATCTATGGAAATGAACCTTCTCAGATGGCAATCTTCTGGTCTAAGATTAAAGGCCAATATGCACCCCTCTTTTGGGCCCATATAATCCTATGTTTTGTTATACCATTTCCAATACTTGCATTCCCAAAGAATCGTACGATTAAAGGAACACTTATAGCTTCTATTTCCATCAATATAGGAATGTGGCTTGAGCGATTTGTCATCATTGTTCCAACATTAACCAGACAGAGGATTCCGCTCGAGGGTGCCTTTTACATACCAACCTGGGTGGAATGGTCAATCCTGATCGGATGCCTTTCATTCTTTTCCCTCCTCTATATCCTTTTTACAAAATTCTTTCCAATCATTCCAATTTGGGAGATTCATGAAGGAAGAGGAAAATCAATTGCCCAGATTGAAGAAAGGGCAAGATCTTATCTGCCCGGGACTGATTAAAGTGGTTTAGGAGAACCAAAGATGGAAATTGGTAAAGTCTATCTTGTGGGTGCAGGGCCCGGAGACCCTGAATTGATAACAATAAAGGGTTTGAAATATTTAAAAAAGGCCGACGTGATAGTCTATGATAGACTGATTGACGAGCGTATACTAAATCAGGCACGAGCAGATTCTGAAAAGATATATGTTGGAAAAGCATCAACCCACCATTCATGGGAGCAAGAAATGATAAACGAGCTTCTGGTTAAAAAGGCGCGTGAAGGAAAGGCGGTTGTGCGATTAAAAGGGGGGGATCCATTTGTTTTAGGCAGGGGAGGTGAGGAGGCCTTTTATCTATCAAAGAACAATATTCCCTTTGAAATTGTACCCGGGGTTTCATCAGCCATTTCAGTTCCTGCTTATGCTGGGATTCCTGTCACATATCGTGGTATTTCATCATCCTTCACGGTTGTGACAGGCCATAAGGCTTCGCAAAGAGGAGAATCTTCGAATGAACTATGGGATAGATTGTCATCGAATGCAGATACAATTGTTATCCTCATGGGCCTTGGAAATCTTTCCAACATAGTTGAAGGGTTGATTAGAAATAATAAAGCGCCTTCAACACCCATCGCGGTAATCACAGAAGGGACAACCCCAAGGCAGAGATGTGTTGTCGGAACCCTTGAAGACATTGTTGATAAAGTAAAGAAAGAGATGTTGAGGCCACCATCCATTATAGTTGTGGGACAAGTCGTTAATCTCTATAAGGACTTGAAATGGTTTGGAAAATAAAAAGATAAAATTTATGAGATCTCAGTACATCTTCTATTATCCAATATTTTTGAATATCAAAGATAAGAAGTGTGTTGTTATTGGTGGCGGAAATGTAGCTTATCGGAAGATTAAAACCTTATCAGAGTGTGGGGCAAGGGTGAGTGTTATTAGTCCTGAGTTTAGTAAGAGTCTATTAGAATTTTCCAAGAAAAGGTCTATTCAACTTATAAGACGTTCATATCGAAGAAGGGATATTAAGGGTGCAAAGATCGTTGTGGCTGCAACAGGCGACAAAGAGGTAAATAGAAAGATTTCTGAAGATTCTAAAAAGGCAGGGGCAATCGTAAATGTTGTAGATGATATAGAACTATCTGATTTTATTGTTCCTTCTTTTTTTCGAAGAGGGACTATCACTATAGCTATCTCAACAGGTGGGAAAAGTCCCTATATGGCAAAAAAGATAAGAGAGATGATAGAAAAAGATTTCGCAAGAGAGTATGAATTGTTGACCAATCTTATCGGTGATATTCGAGCACGGATGAAAAAAGGGGGTATTCGAATAAGTAGAAAAAAATGGGAATCAATAATTGATGTTGATAAACTTTTAGTCTTTTTAAGAAGAGGCAATTTAAAAAAGGCAAGGCAATTATTGTTCGATACATTAAAGATTGAATAGTCTGTTTAAAATATATTTCTGAACTATGAATGAAGAAAAATTTAAAAGGGCAGCCCTTATTATTTCTACATTGGGATCATTCCTTACTCCTTTTGGAGGAGCTTCAATAAACATCGCACTTCCATCGATCGGAAAAGAGTTTGGGATGAATGCAATTACACTCAACTGGGTTGTTACTGCCTATCTTCTTTCATCGGCGATGTTGATTGTTCCATTTGGAAAGTTAGGTGATATTTCAGGGAGAAAAAGAATTTTTAATATCGGGATATGGATTTTCACGATAATATCCTTCATCCTAATATTTTCCAATTCCCCATTCATGATCATTTCGCTACGGATTATTCAGGGCATTGGGGGTGCAATGATCCATACCAATGGTGTTGCAATCGTAACATCTATTTTCCCTCCAGGAGAAAGGGGAAAGGTTTTAGGGATAAATTTAGCAGCAGTTTATTCAGGGATTTCTCTGGGTCCTTTTTTAGGAGGATTCCTTACACAACAATTTGGCTGGAGGAGTATCTTCTTTGTTAACATCATTCTTGGAGGGATTATTATTGCCTTCATATTATGGCAATTGAAAGGAGAATGGGCAGAGGCAAAGGGAGAAAGTTTTGATTTGAAAGGATCGGTTATCTATAGTCTGACACTTATTACAATCATGTATGGTTTCTCTTTATTACCATCAACCTCAGGGATCTGGTTATTATTGTGTGGGTTCTTAGGAATCGTTTTATTTATTAAATTAGAATTAATGGTTACGGATCCAATATGGGATATGAGATTGTTTATAAATAATAAGGCACTTGCATTTTCAAACCTTGCAGCATTCATTCATTACAGCGCAACCTATGCTGTAAGCTTCCTATTGAGTCTATACCTCCAGTTAATAAAAGGGATTAGTCCACAGAATGCTGGTATTATTTTAGTTTCCCAACCTGTCATGCAGGCAATATTTTCTCCATTCGCAGGTCGTTTATCAGACAGGATTGAACCTCAGATTGTAGCCTCAATAGGGCTTGCAATAACCACTATCGGGCTATCCATGTTCATTTTTTTAAGTAATGATACAAGGTTAGTCTTTATAATTATGAGTCTTATCATCCTTGGCTTTGGATTTTCCCTATTTTCATCGCCCAATACAAATGCAGTAATGGGTTGTGTGGAGAAGAGATTTTATGGGGTAGTTTCTGGGATACTTGGCACCATGCGTATGACAGGACAGATGTTCAGTATGGGAGTAGTTATGATTATTTTTTCAATCCTTATCGGAAGGGTCCAGATTCTTCCCAATTATTATCCACAATTTTTAAAAAGTTTAAGAGTTGCTTTTCTTCTGTTTTCCATTCTATGCTTTTTAGGAATTTTTGCATCCCTTGCACGTGGAAAAGTACATGAGGATTCATAAACGTATAACACTTAAATTAACTCGAATTTTGATCCCACACTGTTAAGGATAAAGGCATTAGGAAATGCATCGGCGAACCGTTGTATAGCCTTCCAGCCTGTACAGTGCATTGGAATGATTATGTTCGGATTTAATTGCTTAATAGATTTAATTGTATCATCAATGATTGGTTCAAATATTTTACCTGTTAAATGGAATCCTCCAATGACCGCATGTATGTTTTCAATACCCGTGATCTTTTTAGCGTAGAGCAAAGTGTTTACAATGCCTGAGTGGGCGCATCCAGAGATAACCACCAACCCTTTACCCTTTAAATTAATAATAAGAGATTGATCATCCAAAATTGGGTCCTGAACCAATTTACCATCTCGAATAATCTTGGCAAAGGGAAATCCCTTTTCAAAACTTGTCTTTCTTTCTATCTCTCCAGTTACAAGAATCATATCATTGGCTATAAATGTAGGGGACTTGGATTCAAGGATCTTTACACCCAAATTAATTAGGTCCTCTCTAACTAATGTTTTTGGAAATCGGTCTATCCTGCCATCAGGCCACTCAATAAAACGTGGAAAGTAAAAGGCCCCTGGATGGACAATAAGGGTAATGGATTTAGAAAGGGATTTAATAATAGGGTAAAGTGCACCCGTATGATCTAAATGTCCATGGCTTAATACAATTGCTTCAATGTTTCCAATATCAATATTTAGTTTCTTAAGATTATGGGGAACACCAATTTCAGTATGACCGGTATCAAAAAGAATACTGTAAGATTCTTCTTCACTTTTTACATTGACAAGGAGAGATAGTCCATGTTCTGCGATTATTGTGTCTCTCGAAATTTCATCTCCATCTCTTAAAAAAGGCCGAGTAACCATATCGGTGCTTCTTAGCAGTATATCCACGTAGTTATCAATAAGAGAGACTATCTCTATTCGATCTACTTCACGAAGCGATTCTGTTTTACTGGTTGTTTTCATTACTTACTTACCTCCCAATCCTTATACTCATCCTTATACTTAAAATCTATACCACAGTCAAGTAAATGTTTTACACCTCTTGCTTACAGTCATTGCGAGCCCGAAGAGCGTGCAATCTCATAGATTCCTCGCTTTGCTCGGAATGACAGTTCTAAAGATTTCCTCGGCTTCGCCTCGCAATGACAATCTTGAATCGTTCAATTTATATAAGAATTAAGCTGACGCAGGTGAGGGTAGAGATTAAATTATGCTTCGGAATAAGTATAGCATTGAGATAAGCCAATGCTACATACTTGTCACGGAAGAA
>JBBIOI010000140.1:0-8434 GCA_037443425.1 Deltaproteobacteria bacterium | reverse complement strand
TTATATGGCTATTTTTAACTTCAGCGATAAGTAAGAGAATCGTATTTGTTCCAATATCTATTGATGCAAATCTTTTCATCTTATTTCATTTAACAATTTTAGAGATCTTTTGTTCACAATTTCTGCAAAAATAAGAGGATTTTTGGTCAATCTCTTCAACATACGTTGATGTATTCATCACACACCTGAGTGTAAAGCAATGAATCAGACCGAATGTATGACCCAATTCATGGATGGCTTCCTTTATAAGTCGGTTTTTAAGTAACTCCTTATCACCGGGAAGGCCATAGAATTCGTTTTGTAGTCGATGAATGGAAACTAATGCCCCAATGCCATTGAGCTGTGCCTCCCCAAAAAGGAAGGTAAATATAGGTATAAACAAGTCCACCTGTGTGACACCCAGAATCTTTATGGTTTCAGGTGGCACATCATTTATTAGCTGTAATAGCAATCCGCTTGAATTATACTGATTTCTAAGGGCATCGTAGACACTATGGAGATCAAAATTATGGCTTCTAATACGTGTTTTGATCTTAAATATCTGCGAGATATTTGTTTTAAGGGGTGAGATTAGGTCATCTTCTATTTCACCAATAGGGACAATATCGATATAAGACATGAATAGATGGCTATTTCTTTAAATTATATTTTTTAATTTTATTGTAGAGTGTAACTCTATCTATTTTTAATATCTCGGCGGATCGGCTGATATTCCAATTTGTCTGTTCTAATATCCGCTGGATATGTGACTTTTCCAATTCTTCCAGAGAACTTAATTCAGGATAATCTGGCTTAGAAATGCGAGGAAGATTTATATCTTCTGGTTCGATTCTATTCTTCTTTCCAACAAGGACAAGTGCCCTCTCAATGGTATTTCTTAACTCCCTGATATTACCTGGCCATTCATACTGCATCAGGATCTTCATTGCCTCTGGTGAAATTTCATTAACATTTTTATTCATTGAACGAGCGTATTTTTTTAAAAAATAGTTAGCCAGCAAGGGGATGTCCTGTGTCCTTTCCCGGAGCGGAGGGATTTCAATAGAGAAGACATTTAGTCTGTAATAGAAATCTTCACGAAATCTTCCCTCTGATACTGCCTTTTCAAGATCTGTATTTGTAGCTGCAATCACCCGAAAATCAACATTGATGACCTTATTGCTTCCAAGAGGTGTAAACTGTTTCGTTTCAATGACCCTTAATAAATCCATTTGCATCTTGAGAGGAATATTACCTACCTCATCAAAGAAGATAGTTCCTCCGTTGGCCATCTCTAATTTCCCTTTTCTTTTATATTGGGCACCTGTAAATGCTCCCTTTTCGTGACCAAAGAGCTCGCTTTCGAGAAGTCCCTCAGAGAGGCCTCCACAATTTATAGAAATAATTGGAAAGTATCGTCGTTTGCTTTTGATATGGATAGCCTGAGCAATAAGTTCTTTACCTGTTCCACTTTCTCCGCGAATCAATACAGTAGCATCTGTTTGTGCAACGGTTTCTACCATCTCCATAATATTTTTCATTTGAGGGCTCTCACCGATTATCTCATCCTGTAGCGAGAGTTCTTCTACCTTTTGGCGGAGCTGGATATTCTCGGCAAGTAATCTTTTTTGATTTACAGCATTTCGTACCAGGATGGAAAGCTTATCAGGGTCGATAGGTTTTGAAAGATAATCAAAGGCGCCTTCCTTCATCGCCTCAACTGCTGTATCAACCGTTGCATAGGCAGTGATGATGATCACAACAATTGAGTTGTCAATCTTCTTTATATGTTTTTGTAACTCCATTCCATCCATTCCAGGCATCTTAATGTCTAACAGGACAATATCCCATGAACTTTCCTGGAGCTTTTTAAGGGCCTCTGTTGCATTTTCTGCGGTATCTACCCTGTAGCCTTCGGTTTTAAACCAGTTATAGAGAGAATCTCTTACTGAGAATTCATCATCTACCACCAATATACCTATATCTCTTGTATCCATTTTCCCCCCCTTATGGATCTAATAAAGATTGGTTGGTTTCTTTTTTAAGGGGTCTTCTCGGAAGATTGATAATAAACTTTGTTCCCTCATTTGGTTTGGATTCTACATTTATTTTTCCCTCATGCTGTTCTATAATGCTGTAGACTACTGCCAAGCCCAAACCACTTGACTCCTTTGTAGAGAAAAAAGGTTCGAATATATGGGAAAGGATATCCTCAGGGATTCCACAACCTGTATCAGAAACAGTTATCTGAAATTCATCTCCTCCATTTACAGACTCTGTTTTTATCTTTAGTTTCCCTCCTTTTGACATGGCTTCAATAGCATTTATAAATAATGCAACAAATATGTGTTGGATCCCTATTGGATCACAAAAGATTATATCATTACTATCTGTATATTCCTCAATAAGCTCTAACTCTTTCATCTCAATATTATGTTTAACCAACTGTATGCTATTTCGGATGATTTTGTGTAGACTCTCTTCATTCCATTTGCCAAAATCCTTTTTCGCAAAAACCAGCAGGTTTTTAACAATATCCCCACATCTTTTTGTTTCATCTTTAATAATGGATAGATATTTAAGAAGAGAATTTTTTTCATCTTGCGATAGTGAATGATTTTGAGCTATTTTTAGACACAAACTTGCATAGGTGAGGATACCTGATAAGGGATTATTAATTTCATGGGCTACAACCGCTGAAAGTTTTCCGAGCGATGCAATCTTTTCAACCAAGATCATGTGAGCCTGAGCCTTCTTGAGTTCTTCACTTTTTTCTTTAATCTTCTTTTCAAGAGTTGCTGCCCACTGCTGATTTGCTTCGTTAGCCGCTTTAAGCTCCTCTGTCATCTTATTAAAAGATCGTGCTAATTCACCAATCTCATCACTTGATTTAAAATCTATTTTATAATCCAAATTTAGATTGGCAACCTCTTTTGTTCCTTTTGTAAGCTTTCGAATAGGGATATGTATGAGGCGGATGATAAATCCTGCAAAAAGTAAGGCAGTTATAATAATCATGAAACTCGAAAATAGAATCATCTTTCTTCGAGTCCTGTTTGTTTCTTCGTCAACAGATTTTAAGGACATCTTAACATCTAATAGTCCAAGGAGTTTGTCCTTATGAGAATGGGCATGGCATTCTGCATTGTAACAATCTGGTTCATTTTCAATCGGATTAATCAGACCAACAATACGATAGCCCTCTTTAGAGGTTAATATTCTTATCCTATTTCTGGGACTCAGTGTAGCAGGTGCTGGTTCTTTTCCATGACAGACATAACACTGCTCGGCATTTTTATCTACTTGATTCCCTATCTCATTGGGGTTATCTGAAAATGCTATAGCACCTGGTTTATTATAGATCCTTATTCCTTCTACCCCATTCTCTTTGGCAATGGTATTTATAATTTGAGCTAAGTTTTCTCTATCATTCTTCAGCATTGAATATCGTGTTGAACGTTTTATCAAGTCACTTGCCTGAATGGCGCTATTGATTACACTTTCATTAAGGTGCTTGGTATATGAGGAGATATTGAAATACATTATTCCTGAAAATGATAAAACAAGAAGGATTACAAGCAGTATGTATAGTTTAAAACTCAAACTTTTAGGTATAAACAGTAATCTTTTCATAAAGTTCTAACTTCTTTTTACCACAATTTTTAATAATCATCAATAAAGATTAATCGTAGCACTTGTAATCTATTACATTTCAGGAGAAATTTGGTAAGAATTAATTTTAGGAGATTCCCCTCCAAGGATGTAAACCTATGACTCGATGTTGATCTTATTTTTAAGCCTCGAATAGATTTTTTCTCCCTCTCTAAGAAAATTGTCTAATAATTGGGTATATTTAATCGGTTCGATTAAGTTTTTTATCTCTTTAATGGTGATTTCCCCATCTTGCATTGTAATACCTACTTTTCTTTTATTGGGATCAGAAGGAATTTTAGAGATAGCGGTTTCTTTAAAGCGTTCCCACTCTTTTTTACACCAATCAAATGCATATTCACCATAAAAAAGGTGTTTTTGGTCTTGTTGAAAATCCTTTGGTCTCGTGGTTAACAGGAATCCATCTTTGAGAGGATCTTTACATATTAGCTGGGGGTAATCTTTTAATTTTTGATTAACTTCGAGGACAATTCCATTAATGGGGAAAATGACATTTAATATACCCCCTTCCTGAATGATTGAGCATAAGGTTTCACCATAGACACCACGCCTTTTAGGCATAGGTAATATGATGACCTGCACTCCCCTTAAAAGTTTAGCAAGAAAGTGGTCTATTCCAACTCGAACTTCATCATACTTTTCAAACTTAATCCATGTGTGTCCTGCATGATAAAAAAGGGATCTTTTTACATTGATTAATTCTTCTTTAGAAGATTGAACCTCACTTCCTTCACCATTAAGGGGAGTGCCAGGGTCAAATCTTACAGATTCTTCAATATCTTCAGGAGGTATATTCCTTAATTCACGATCAAGAGGGCATCGATCGCATTGAAGGTTATATTTACAGAGTTTATAAGAGATCAATCCAGCAGTCATCCAGACACATTTTATTTCTCTTTCAGGAATTATTGTATAACCTTCGTTTTTCTTATTTGAGCATGTCTTTTTATCCATTTTTTATTCTCCGTAAGCATATCCTTTTATTTTAAAGAATATCTTACTATGAATAAACATTCTGCTTATTGGGCTTCCGAGACCAAAAAGAAATCTTTTATGATCTCATCCCATTTCTCTCTATCCAAGCTCTTAGCCATCCCATCAACAATCACGCCACCATCTTGATAAACGACACCAATGTTGTAATTCATTCTCAAAATCAGATTCTCCCTTACCTCTTCCATCCATTTTTTTGCCAATGCACCTCTGAGTAGATTTCTTTTATTAATTGAAAATTTTGGGCTTTCAACCTTTATCAACCAGTTATTGTAAGGGTCACTATTAATCTTTTCAGGTGAATTAAGTACCTCTTCATTTATAGCTACTACTTTCCCATCTACGGGTGATAGCATATCAATCAACTTTGAGTCAATCTTTAACATCCAAGCCTTATCGCCTTGAGAAATCTTTGAACCAGGACTTGGGAGTTTAATCCCTTCAATCCTTCCAACCAATTTTTGGGCGAAATCGTCAATTCCAACTTTCACCAAATCCTTATCTTCTGGAAAGGCCCATGTATGTCCGAGGTGGTAATATAATTCTTCAGGGAGATGAAACCATTCGCTCAACGAGGATATGACCCTTTCCTTTACTGCGAAGGCTGCCCTTACCGGCTTATTTAAGAATCGCCAGAAGGGAATGAAGAGAATCAAAAAACCTATCACCAATAAATATTCAATGTGTTTAGTTGCAAAGATATCTACATAACGGAAGCCTTCCATTTTGGAACCTCCTTTCTTATTATAATCTCTTTTGGAAGAGTCTTTTCTTCATATACCCATTCGGGTGATTCTCTTAAGACGGGCATTCTGTTGACAATCCATCTAAATACCCATACCTCTGTGAAAATAATGGCGAGGGTTATAACGATTTCCATCCATGAAGGGATATATCTTTGGCTTAAAGGTACATACCACTTATATGCAATGATTGAGTAATTCAGGCGATTAATAATAACACCAAGCATTGTGATGATAGCAGCCATCTTGATGACGGTTAAGTTTTGATATCTGACCCCATGAAAGAAAAGCATGCATGGTAGCAGAACAAGACCGATTACCTCTATCAAATACCATGTACCCATTGGTGTGGCTAAGAGGGTCCATTGTTTGCTATGAATGAGTATCAGTATCTTCATAAAGAAATAGACAAATAGGGCACCTGCGCAACCTTTCCCTAAACCAATAAGGATTTGATTAAATGACTCATGATGTTCTGGATCAATCTGATTGCTAAAGACTTTATGACTGATTGTCCCCTCAAATATCACCATTGAGAGTCCAGCAAATACACTTGATACAAAGAATAGGACAGGAATAAACTCGGTATACCAGAGGGGGTGAATCTTATCTTTAGCCATCAAAAATAAGGCACCAAGCCCGGATTGATGGAGTGTTGAAAGTGCAATACCAAAGATTACAGCTCCAATTGTAAGGGTGGTAAGGATTCTTCTAATCCTTTTTAATCCAAGCCATTCTGCAATAGTTGGAGAAAATTCGATGAACAGAGATATCATATATAGTAAGAAGTGCCATGAAACAAGGAATAACACTGAATTGACCCCAAATTTATTCCCAATGATAGGATTGACTATATTCCACCAGCGACCAAGATCAAGGAATATGGCACCAGCATAAAAGACATATGCGAGAAATCCGTTAAGGACAGTAGCCCTAACTACTGGATGGTACTTTTCTTGCCGGAGGATATAAACAACAAAGGTAAGGATATATGCACCCCCAGCAAATGCTACACCAACCATAACATCAAATCCAATCCAGATTCCCCATGGGAATTCCTGAGAGAGGTTTGTGACCGATCCTAATCCTTTAAGTAGACGGATTATAACCAGTGCGGCTCCAAGCAAGATTATGGGAAAAGAGATGATATTAAAGGGTGTAAAAATTTTGCCTTTAGGTCTGAGTTCTTTCCGAATAAAATAGAAGAAATCTTTTAGATTTCTAATCTCTGGATTTACGACGTTTTCATTCATTTTATCCTTCCTCCTTTATGCTCTTCACGCTTTGTTAAGGCATTGACCCCGATTAAGAACGAGGGCCAAAGAAGTAATACCAACGGGACAGAATAAAGAAAACCCTTTGTAAATTCAGGATATGGGGTTGTTCCAAGGTCTGTCCTGAAACCTATCTGTTCAAAAGGGACCTTAGAGATATAGAGATATCCTGTTCCTCCAACTTCATGCTCTCCATAGATATGGGGGAAATAGTCATTAGGTTTTTGATAGATTCTTCTATTGGCCTCGTGGATAATCTCTCTTCTTAGGCCAAAAAAGAGGGCTCCTTCAGGGCAAGCCTCGACACATGCTGGTTTTTCACCCTTTTTCAGTCTCTCCCAGCACATATTACATTTTTGAATCTTTGGATTGGCACTTTGAAACTCAAACTTTGGAATTTCAAATGGACAGGATGGCATGCAGTATCTGCATCCCATACAATTAGTATCCCAGGTTACAGGTCCTTCTTTTCTCTTTTCCATTGCCTTTACCAAACAGGCTGCTACGCATCCTGGTTGGTTGCAATGCATACATTGTCTTTTTACAAAGACCTCTCCCTTCTCGGTTTCATAGCGGTTTACAACTGTCCACTGGGTTGTTGAGGTCTTACGTTCCTTTTCAAATACAGATTGATCACTGATATCTGGAATAGGTAAATGGTTTGCTTCAGCACAGGCGGCCTCACATGATCGGCATCCAACACAACGAGTCGTATCGACCAATATCCCATAAAATTCAGGTTCTACGTTTTTAGTTACTCCTACGGAATTTTTAGGAAGTAGTAGGCCTCCTGAAAATGCACCTGCCATCCCAATTCCAAATATTTTTAGGAAACTTCTTCTATTAATTTCCATCTCTTTTCTCCTCCTTTTATTTCACTTAGCTAATAGAAGCCCTTCTTTTCTTGACTATCTCCCTAATTCCTATACAGGTAATGATGGTCAGTAATACTAAGATCGGTACCATAATATCTCCCCCCTTTCATTTTATTCAATTCTCTGGTGAGGAATGAAATAATTGTGTAACAAGGATCTTCCACCATTTTTCGTCAAGCTTATCTGATGCATTTGTTATAATCTCTTCTCCATCGCCATAAACCGTTCCTAAGGCATGATCAAATGATGCCCTTAATCTTGCTTTCACTTGATCAAAATGGATCTTCATTTGTAATGAATCCATAAGTTCAGGTAATTCTTCTCCAAGGTTTTTAGGTCTTATTTTTACAATCCATCCATCTTCATAAGGAGATTGATTTATAATGGATGGGTCTTGCTTCAACTTTTCATTGACCTCTATAACTTTCCCGCCCAGTGGGGAAAGCTGACTTAATTTTCTTTTACCATGTGATATCTTCCATGCCACCCCTCCTTGGTTTAAATCTTCACCAATTTTGGGGATTTCTATTGCCTCGATATTTCCCATTACTCTCTGAGTAAGATCATCTATTCCCAATCTGACTACATCTTTTTCTTCAAGTTTTGCCCAGGCATGGCCATTGTGATAATAGAAGCCTTTTGGAAATCTGAGATGGTTTCTTCTTGGAGAAAAATTGATTACTGTAGGTGAGACATCATGTCTTGCTTCAGCCAGTGCAACGGGTTCATCAATTTTACGTGCTTTCCTTTGCTTTAAAACTTCGATTGATATTGCAACCAATAGTGTCAAGAAAACTAATAGAGATCTCTGAAAAAAGGGATATTTTTCATGTGTTCTTCTTTTGAGAGCAAATATAAATCTAAATCACGAAGCGAACTATACGTTTTTCTGAGTTAA
>JBBIOI010000139.1:0-8641 GCA_037443425.1 Deltaproteobacteria bacterium | reverse complement strand
GTCCTAAAGCGCCTCCAACACCCTTAAGGGATTCTATCTTTTCTTTAAATGTAGAGACCGGACCTCTCGGACCTAACCCAGGATTTTTACGAACCTGAATATAGATAGCAACAACAAATAAGGCAGTTAACAGGATGCCTGGCAGGATACCAGCAATAAATAATTTCCCGATAGATTCCTCAGTAAGCATTGAATACAGAATGAATCCAATACTTGGAGGTATTAGAATACCGAGTGTCCCACCAGCAGCGAGGCTTCCTGCAGCAAGTGATGGGGCATAATTATATTTTCTCATTTCAGGGATAGCAACCGAGCCTATTGTTACTGCAGTTGCAACACTTGAGCCGCATGTAGCTGCAAAGCCAGCACACGCTACTGTAGTTGCCATAGCAAGACCGCCAGGTAGGTGTCCAAAAAATTTATAAGCAGTGTTATAGACGTCGCTACTAACACCAGCATATAGAGAAAGATTTCCCATAAGGACAAAAAGTGGAATTACACTCATGGTGTAGGCCGCAGCAGTTCTAAAAGGTGCGTTCCCAAGTACATTTAGTGCCTGTTCAACACCCAAAAGATATATGAGGCCTATAAAACCCGAAAGGGCCATTGAAAGACCAACATTCATATTTAATGACATAAAGAAAAAGAGGAGTAGGATGCAGATTATTCCAACTGTTACAGGAGTCATTTTTTAATAATCCCTTTTAAAGAGGTTATTAGATCAGCAAATAATTCAAGTGTAAATACCAGACAGGCTGAACTTGTAAGATAAATAAATGGGAAGATCGGGACATGTCCAAATGGACCGATCCCCCCATAGGTTGATTCTTTTGAAGAAAAGGCTACAGTGGCCTTCAAGAAACTTTGCCATGTTATTAAAAGGCAGAGAATGAAACTTACAGTTGAAACAATAAATTTTAGATAAGCCCTCTTTTTTTCACCCAATCTCTGGGTTAAAAGGTCTACAGATACATGACCTTTTTGCCTTTGAGTGTATGCTACACCAAAACAGAAAGAGATTGCCATCATAAGCTCGATTGCTTCGTAAGCACCTTCAATTGGAGAATTGAAGATATAGCGTAAAAGTACATCTGAAGCTGTAAAAAACATCATGAAAAGGATGACACATACACCGATGTAATTAAATAATCTGCTTAACTTAAGGATCGAATTATCGATCAGATTGATCATCCTGAAAATTCCTTCATCTATTTACTATATTGAGCTGAAAGTTCAAGAGCTCGATTTAGAATCTTTCTTGCTGAGCCATATCCTTTAGCCTCCATTGTTTTAACCCACATCTCCCTTATTGGTAGAATTGCTTCTACCCATCTCTTTTTCTCTTCAGGAGGAAGATTAAAGATATTTCCACCATGTTTTCGTGCAAGAACCCTTGCCTCTTCTGCCCACTTGTCATGAAATAGCCTTCCCTTTTCTTCTTCCCACCATTTTAAACCAAGGTCCTCAGCTATGACCTTTTGCACATCAGGAGGCAATTTGTTGAAGGATGCCTTATTCATAAACAAACCCTGTGTAAGTGTTGTGAAGCCACCCACTTCGGTATAGTGTTTGAGTATTTCATAAAGCTTGAAGCTTGCTATACCTTCCCATCCCATAACCGTGCCGTCTATTACACCCCTTTGCAATGCCATGTAAAGTTCAGGTACAGGAAGGCCAATAGGAACTGCACCAAGTGCTTTAACGGCCTCACTTGCAATTCCTCCAGGGACCCTTATTTTAAGACCCTTAAGGTCTTCTATCTTATGGATTGGCTTTTTAAGGCTATGGAAATTCCATGTATCAATAGTTCCAAGACCGAGCACCTTTACCTCATCGAATTCTGCCCTTATCTCTGGGAATTCGCGGTAAAGTTGTGTTAAGACCTTTCCTCCAACTTCGCTTGATGGAATAATGAATGGCAGATGAAGGACTTCGCTTAAAGGATGCCTTCCAGGATTATTACTCAGTGTGTGAAAAGTTATGTCTGCAATCCCTTTTATTGCCATATCATAATGATCCTTCATTGCTCCAAGGGAGCTCGCAGTATAGATTACAAATTTAACCTTACCACCTGTTCTTTCTTCAACCTTTTTAGTCCAATATTCTGCGATTGCTGTATCAACGCTTTTTGCAGGCATCCAGGAAGATATTCGTAGTTCAATTGCTGAAAAAGCCGTCTGAGACCCAATCGAAAAGAGAAGTAAAAAACAAACGATAATCGGTAGAATGAACAATTTTCTCATTTTTGACCTCCTTTCTTTTTTGAAGACCTCTCAATAATGGAATAAAATAATAATTACCTCTCGTTCCATGGAGGAGCGGGATAGAGAAGTGGTGCAGTTGCTTGATCAGGCGGCCATACAAGTTCATCCTTTCCCTTCTGCCACTGACACATCAATCTTAAATATTTTCCCTGACCTCTACCATTTGGTGCAAATGTCATTGGTCCCATCACTGTCATCATGTTTGTTGCTGCCAGGGCATCTCTTACCTTTTTCCTGTCAAGCGTGCCAGCATTCTTTATTGCCTCAGCGAGGATCTGAATACATGCATATGCTGTTCCAGCAGGTGGTGTAGGATTAACTTTGTAGGCAGCCCTGTAATCTTCATTAAATCTCTGAACACCTGGAAGTTTGAGCTGATATGCCCAGCCACCCTGATGTAAAACGTAATCACCATCTTTGCCAAGATTTTCTGTCCATGCCTCAACGTCAGCAGCCCTCATTATGAGTGTAATCTTTGGACTCCAGTTTAGTTCTTTCATCTGCTTTATAAGCCTGATTCCCTGAGGAGGGGTAGGATTTGTATATAGAGCCTCTGCTCCATCAGACCTTGCCTTAACAATAAGGGAAGAGAAATCGTTTGACTTTATTGCATATTCTTCGTGTGTAACAATTTGGTATCCCCTCTCTTTTGCGAACTGTCTGAGGTATTTACCGGTTGCCTCTCCCCATTCCTCCTGAATCTGGAAAAAGGCTATCTTCTTAGGCCTCTTATCCTTTGGTATGGAATCCAGAACATCTAAGAAGGCAATAACCTGGTCCTGCTCTGACTGGAATGGGGTAAATGTATATTTATATCCCCTCGAAAATTCTGCTGTACTGCCAAGCGTTGTTCCAATAAAAGGTACCTGATACTTTTCTGCTATTGCAAGCTGAGGAACGATTAAAAATTGGGCAAAACCACCAAGGAAGAAGTCAACCTTATCAATAGAATAAAGTTTTTCCATCCTTTCTGCGGTCTTTCTTGGATTCGACTCATTGTCAAGATATATAATCTCTAATGGAATCTTCTTGTTAAACTCTTTTACGAAGACACCTCCTTCTTCGTTGATATGCTTAACAGCAATATCGTATCCCTGTTTAATCCAGGAGCCGCCAATCGACATAGGGCCTGTTAGTGAGATTACACAGCCGAGCTTGATTGTTTTAGGTTCTGAGAACGTTAATCCATAAAAGATAGCCAATATTAAACATATGATGGTTAGAATATAAAAGGATTTTAAAGATAATCTTTTCTTTTTCATAAAGACCTCCCTTAATTAATTTTTGATTTTTTCCAATAAAGGAAACTTTGAAAATTTAAAGAAAGCAAGCCCTTTGGAAGAAATATCACAATTAGTATAAAACAGAAACCGAAGATCAGTACATGCACCTCTCCAAGTGTAACAGCGAATATCTCTCCAAGGGCTAAGAAGCAAAAAGAGCCAAGTATTGGACCTATGATTGTTCCAACACCTCCTATAAAAGATGTAAGTGCAGGTGAAAATGACCATGTAAGATCAAAGGCTGCATCAAAATAGTAAGATACATGTTGGTAGGCATAGATTCCACCTGCAAGTCCTGCAATGAATGTGCTTATTAATAAAGACAGTGTTTTATATTTTAATGTTTTTATACCTATGGCAGATGCAGCCCTTTCATTCTCCCTTATTGCAATCATTGCAAGTCCAGGACGCGAGCGTACTAAATAATATATAAAGACTATTGTGAATGTGGCAATACCCAGCCCTAAGTAGTATCTCGAAAATATCTCATATGTTTTTAAGATATCTGGAGGTAGGGCAGAGGCCTCTATAAAAATGTTACTTACGGTTAACATGGCAATCATGCTTAATGCTAATGTACCAATTGGAAAATACGAAATCCTCATCCGAAAGCATGGGATTCCCACAACCGCAGATAGAAGAGCAGTTAAGAGACCACCCGTAGGTAATGCAAGGTATATCGGAATATTATTTGTCCACAGGATTCTTGTTATTAAAGAGCCTATGCCAAAGAAGGCACCATGACCAAGACTTATCTGACCGGTATATCCTCCCAGAAGATTCCAGCTTTCAGATAGTGTTATATAAATGAACAGGGTAATTAATAGACTCAATATATATTGAGATTTTATCATAAGTGGAAGTAATGCCAATAGTAGAAAAAGAGCGATTAAAAAACCTTTTTTTAAAGATTTTTTCATTCTGGAATCCTTCCAAACAATCCATTTGGGAAAAGGATTAAGACTAATACAAAGATAATTAGTCCGGTAATCTCGCGATAAGGGGCACCAAAGAAGAATACACTTATTGCTTCAACTATTCCTAAGAATATGCCTGCAGGGAAGACCCCATATATATTTCCAAGTCCACCTAACATGACAACGATGATTCCTTTATTAAACCATTCTATTCCAACAGTGGGAGAGAAGGCCTGGAGTCCGATAAGGACAGAAGGAATTGCTCCCAAACATACACTCAATCCAAAAGATATCAGAAATGTTCTTTTTATATTTATTCCCATTAAGCTTGCAGCCTCTGGGTCCTGGCTTACTGCGATAACGGCCTTACCAAAGTATGTCTTTCTAAAAAATATATGGAGTAATATTATTATCACAATCGCTAATATCGCTCCAGATAAACCGATAAAGGGGACCCTAATCCCTTTTATGATTTCGAAACTCATTCCAGAATAGAATGGAGTAATACTTTTTTCATCACTTGTCCAGATAAGGGTTGCTCCATGGTCAATGAAAAGCATCAGGCCGAAACTTACAAGCAATGACTTCTGGATCCTTAGGCTTTCAGAAAGTGGGACAAAGTTTGAATAAAGTAATTTGAACAAAATTATGCCGATAATAAATAATAGGACCATGAGAATGGGAATGGAGATAAATGGATCTATCCCAAAATAGAAGAGATAAAGTGATCCATATGATCCAAGGATGATCAAAGAACCGTGTGCAATATTTAGGTATCTCATGACCCCAAATACAAGGGATATACCCAAGGCAATTATACTATAAAGTAGACCATTTAATATGCCATAAGCAATGGTTTGAAACATAGTCTAATCTATCCCTAAATAGGCCTCTTTTATATAAGGATCATCAAGAAGCAAATTGGCTATTCCTTCTTTAACGATTCTACCACTTTCAAGCACATAGGCGCGATGTGCAATACTTAAAGTGATTGGAACATTCTGTTCTACAATCAATATACTTATCCCGAGCTTATTTATTTCTGAGATAACGTCAAATATATTTTGAACAATGATAGGTGCAAGCCCAAGAGACATCTCATCAAGAAGCAAAAGTTCATTGTTTGACATTAATGCCCTTGCTATGGCAAGCATCTGCTGTTCTCCACCACTTAGGGACCCGGCTATCTGATTCTCCCTTTCTTTAAGTATTGGAAAGATCTCATAAACTTTTTTAAGGTTTCTATCCTTCTTCTTTCTTGCCCTTGCTATATATGCACCCATTTCAAGGTTTGCAAGGACAGTCATTTTGGGAAAGATCCGCCTTCCCTCTGGAACCATTGATATACCTAAGTTTACAATCTCGTGTGGTAAGAGATTATTAAGTAAGATTCCCTTATATGTTATCTTTCCTCGAAAAGAGTGTAGAAGTCCTGTTACTGCTCGAAGTAGGGTTGTTTTTCCAGAACCATTTGACCCTATTAATGCAACAAGTTCTTTCTCATTAACCTCAAGATTAATATCCCAAAGAACCTGCATGTCTTCATAATAGGCATATAGACTCTCAACTCTTAGCATATCTTCCCTTCCCAAGGTAGGCTTCGATTACGGAATTTTCTGAAACGACCTCTTTAGGTGTTCCTTCAGCAATCTTAATGCCGGAGTTTAAAACAATTACCCTCTCAGAGATACCCATGATAGCCTTCATTACATGCTCAACTATAATCATACTTATCCCAGTAGCCTTGATCGCCATTATAAGCTCCATGGCATCCTCAATCTCTTTTGGTGTTAATCCACCAAGGATCTCATCAAGCAGAAGGAGCTTTGGTTTTGTAGCAAGGGCCTTGCCGAGTTCTAATCTTTTTCTATCCAGTATTGTGAGATTCCCTGATATTGTTAGTCTCTTTGGTTTTAGACCTATAAATTCAATTATATTGTCAGCTTCTTCTTCTGCCTCTTTAAGATTTCTGGCTGGCTTACTTCCATACAGTCTTGCCAGTTTAACATTTTCAAGAACTGTTAATCGGCTAAATGGTAGTGGAATCTGAAATGTTCTACCAACGCCCATCTGACATATAGTAGCAGGGCCTTTTCCTGATATCTCATTACCATAAAAAAATATCTTTCCTTTATCGGGTTTAAGCAGACCAGCAATGAGATTAAACACTGTTGTTTTACCAGAACCATTTGGACCTATTAGTCCGAGTATCTCTCCTTCTTTTAAATAGAATTCGAGGTTATTAACCGCTGAAAGCCCACTAAAATATTTATACAGTCCTACAACCTCTAATATCTTTTTGTCCATAATTTCATTATTGGCTAATTTAACAAATCAAATCTTTGGAAGACTAAATGGTGAAAGCCTTCCTCCCGAGATGAATGTACCTATCTTATTTCCTTTTGTTATAGGAAGTAAGAGATGAGATGGATAATTGCTGTTATGGTATACTGTCACATGAGATGTTTTTTGTCTCCATATCTGGCCCTGTCCAATAAATTCAATAAAACTTTTTGGCTCTTCGTCATCGGCACACTTGATCTTTAATTTTAATCTATGACCCGGAAGAAGCATTATTCCATAAGGACGAATCTCAATGTTGAATTCATAAATCCTTCCTGGCTCGAGAAGTTCCCTCTCTGTATGAAGATGATATGGTTGCCATGGTTTTGATAACTCCGGGCTAATCTTCCTCTGCGATCCCCTTAACCAGCCTCGTGTAAGTAGTTCTTCCTCCCCATCAGGTTTTATATCCCATAAGGATACAAACCAGAAGATATCGTTATCTGTCGTTGATCCATAGAGATTCAAAACTATTGGACCACAAATCTCAGTAATTTCCACCATAGGTGGTGTTAAGAATTCTATACCACCCCTGTGATATGGGGAATCTACAAAGGTGGAAGAACTATCCGATGGCCAGAATTCATGTTCACTCAAAAGCCCACCTGAATGTAAATAAAATGGTGTCCATTTTGTCTCCGAAAGGGGCCATCGGTCAGAGGATTTCCATTCACCTGTATTATGAATAAAAAGAGATACAGATGGTTCTCTCATTATTCCAGTATCAATACCCTTTAACCAGTAGTCAAACCACCTCAGTGCCTCGTAGGCATATTGATAAAATGGTCTATCAAGATATATTCCAGGTCCGATTGTCAATTTCTTAGGTCCCTTCCAATTTTCAAATGCCCTGATATCACCGGAAAGATGAAATGCGTATCCCTTCCAATCACCCCCAAAATAGGCAGGAATCGATGTGTCCTTGGAAAAGTCAACAACCCTTTGTCTGTAATAATCATTAAAAAGGGGATTTAGAATAATCTCGCAGATAAGCGGATTTGAGCCTTGATCAGGATTATTTAGAGCCTCTTTAAATCCAGGGATGGAGATGATGTCTAAATCCTCTTTTGCACGTAAGATCTCTTTTTCATATCTCTCATCACCCAAGTGTTGCCTTAGATTATTTTTTATTCTGAATCTGGGGCTGTATCTCCTTATCCAATAATTTAGGAATCCATGGCCCATTATTCCACCACGAAAATAAAGATCACGGTAACTATCTGTCCAGCCATAAGGTGCAAATATGGTTTTAAGATGAGGAGGCCTTAATGTGGCAACCCTCTTCTGAACAACTGAAAAGTAAGATATACCAAACATACCGACATTTCCGTCGCACCAGGGTTGATGAGCAATCCACTCAATCACATCATAGATGTCTCTAATAGTTTCTGGATCAGGATCTATGTTTCCGAAATATCCTTCCGAGGCTTGTGAGCCCCTGAGATTTGCAATGATAAAGGCATATCCCCTCCTTGAAAAGAAATTAAAATCTCCTGCCTCTATGGAGGCACGCTCTCCAGAAAAGGAGACAGGAATAATCTCAATGGATTGATCCCTTTTTGAGTAGGGAGATATTGTCAGGATGGCTGGAAATCTGCCTTCTGCCTTGGGTCTAAATATATCCGAATCAAGGTTTATCCCTGCGCTAACAGGGATCCTTATATCACGCTCAATAATTACATCGTAACTGCGTGAAGAAGTAGACCAGTCTAAAGAGAACATACCTCCCCCTGAAATTAGAGTAATGATCTTTTTACGAGTGCCTTTACAAGTGAAACTTTATATTCATTCATCTTCAATGGTATGGCCCCTTTAACCGAGGCCTCTGAAACCT
>JBBIOI010000138.1:0-8671 GCA_037443425.1 Deltaproteobacteria bacterium | reverse complement strand
TAAAACATTTTGAAAAATAGAAAGATTATTCTTAACTCTCCAATTTTCTAGGATAACGTGTAAGAATTGTGGAACCTTCTCTTCCCACTAATACTGTATCCTCAACACGTACACCCCATGGCCCAAAATATAAACCACAATTCCCCACTGCAATAACTACATTGGGTTCGAGTGGAGGAGGTTCTTTTTCTCCATGGAAGAATGCGTGACCGGGTGGCAGAGGAGATTCCTCAAAATCGATACCAACACCATGAATAGGGGGCCCGAAGATATGCTCACTATGCCCACCTTCTTTTATCATGTTATGGAATGTCTGCTCTAATTCCAACATCCCCACCCCAGATTTAACCTTAGTAATGGTTGACTGCTGAGCCCTTAAATACAAATCACAGATCGCTTGTTTTTCTTTAGAAGGCTTTCCCACACATACAGTTCGACAAATATCAGCACTATACCCATTGACAATTGGGTGAATATCAATCGTCACTAAGTCCCCCTTCTTAATTTTTCTATGGGTTGGAATCCCATGAGCAATATTTGTTCGAGGTCCAGAAGACACATAGGTCCTCCAAAACCCTTCTGCACCAGCTTGCCTCATCGCATATTCTGTACGAGCAGCAACCTGACTTTCTGTCACACCAATCTTTACCGCTTTGATGGCTGCTTCCATTCCTTCCTCGGCAACCTTTGCTGCTCTTCTAATCCTTCTAATCTCTTCATCATCTTTAACAATGCGAAGTTCTGAAAGTATATGGGTACAATCCTTCGCTATTATACCTTCAGGTTTGGCATGAGGATGAGTAAACATACCCATCATGGATTGAGTAAGATAAGTATACTCGAGCCCCACAATTCCTTCCTTAATACCAAAATCTCAATTTTTGAAAGCAATTTCGGCTCCGGAGAACGCCCCAATAGTAAGGATATACTTTCACGAAATAAACCAATTGCTTTTATTACAATTATTGTGGCTACAATAATAGTTGCTAAAGGATCAGCAAGATTGTGACCTTTAATAATGAACAATATTCCAATTAAAGCTACCATTAATCCCATTTCGTCATTTACTAACTCCATAAGTTGTGCCTTGATAATAGGTCCTTAAGAAAAATGAAATAAATATATCATTGAGGGTGTGCAGAGCTTCAGCTAATAAAGCCATAACCCCAGTAAGAAAATAAATTGCTATCTTTAAGACAAAAATAAAAAGATAAACTAATACCGCTGTTTTCAAAACATAAAGTTCGTTGGATTCTTGAAAAGCTTTCAATTATTTCTTCATCCTGAAATAGAATAATTGGTAAAAATTTAATCTCTTGCTTACATATAAGCCGGAGTTACTAACTGTTGTAAATCTAAGATCTTTCAGACTTTTACTCCAAAATTTTTCCCTGGATTGGTGACAACTGAAGTCCTACAATTATTGCCACCTTTTATGACAGAAGACCTTATATTCATAAAAATGCCTACTATTCTTATCGGCCATACTTACCAGTAATCGAGGCTGAAGCTATAACCTTACCTTCTATCGCCTTTTTAAATGCAGAAAGAGAGGCTCCTGAACTCAAATCGAGTTTCTCTACAGAAAGTGCATAAAGGGTAACAACATAGGAATGGTCACCCGTCCCCTTTGGAGGTTGAGGACCTCCATAACCAATGTCTCCAAATGAATTCTTTAACTCAATAGAACCAGGTGGCATCTTCTTCCGAGAAGCCCCTTCTTCAATAGATGTTACATTGGAAGGAATATTAATTACCAGCCAGTGAATCCAGTTTTGGGCAATAGGGTGAATATCCACTATTGAAAGGGCAAAGGACTTTGTGCCTGAAGGAATATTTTTCCATACCAGAGGAATTGAAATATTCTTTCCCCCTGCCCCTGGCATCACGTATTTGATTGGGATTTTGTCTCCATCCTTAAAAGCAGGACTTGAGATTTCCATAGCAGCACCTCCAAATGCATCATATTTATAAATTAAAAAAGTGAGAATAAAAATAAATAAGACAAGAAACTTTTTTAATATCTCCATCTCCCTTACCTCCATTTTCTAAAACTCCCTATAATCCTTTTTTAATAAAATCCTATCATTCTGAAACGAGGAAATCAACCAGAATTTCATCAACAAAAAAGGAAACCAAGAATTGATTTTTATTAATTAAATTTTTCCAAAGATCATAATGGGAAGAATCTCTAAAAAGTTTAAACTTTTTCTAATTGTATTATTTTCCTTCTGGATTTTGATCTTTCCGGCTTACATTTACTTTTCTACCTTAGGCGATTCAGATATTACTTCTTACTATCCTGTTTTTGGAACAAATGATCAGGAAGATTCAATCTCTTGCTCAGAGAAAAAGGATACGATTTTAATACTAACATTTTTTATAAAACACATCGCTATAGCCCAACTTTCTCTTTCTTTGATTCCCAATCTTTCATATCAACTTCCGACATTAAACTCAAAATCGCTGATTCTTCGTTGTTAATCAGTACCCATCAAATTTAATACCTTTCTCTCTTTAAAAGTTAGATACTCTTAAAATTTTTAAACCTATCTATTGATCTTTAGCTGGAGAAAAAATTGATTATTGCAAAAATCTGATATTCATTCATTTAGAATAGGGAAGATCAATAATTAAGAGAAAAAACCTGGACCAGAAGGAAAGAGATTAAAAGCGGGGTAATAAAATGAAGGTTCTCAGGTTTAATGGGATTCTAAAGAATAAGGGTAAGGTAGCCTCAAAGCGAGCCCTTATAAAGAAGAAACTTATCGAACTTATGACTATTGCAATAAAATTATTCAAAGTAAGCGATAAATTACCAACAATTTGTATATTTGGCGCTGATAATTTAAATTTGGTCACTCCGGCAAATGAAGATTATGAGGAAGAGAGACTTGATTGCCGATGTTATTCTTCTGATGCAAATCTTGAAGAAGTCCTCATAAAGGATAGACCAAATGTCATTATAACGATTGGCAATTTATCTTCTTTCTCTAACCTTACGAGAGCGCCTTTTGAGATTCGAAAGAGGTGGCTTCATTATGATACCCTGCCAGATTTAACCCAACTTGGGATAGATGCTTACGACTGTTATCTAAAAAATGTTTTTGGCGAACAAGGGGCTGATGATAATCCACTCATTACTGTTTTTACTCCCACATATAGAACCGGAGAAAAAATCTATCGACCATACCGATCCCTCAAGGAACAAACCTATACCAATTGGGAATGGATCATCGTGGATGATTCAGATGATAATGGAGAAACATTTAAAATGTTATGCAACATTGCCAAAAAAGATCATCGTATACAGGTATTCAAGCCATGGGAACACTCAGGAGTTATAGGTAAGCTAAAGAATTGGGCTTGTAGCTTAGGAAAGGGTCATATACTTGTAGAACTCGACCATGATGATGAATTGACAGACTATGCCCTGGATTATGTTGTAAAAGGGTTTAAACAATTTCCAGAGGCCGGATTCCTTTACACTGACTGTGCTGAGGTCTATGAGGACGGCACAAATCATACTTACAGGGAAGGTTGGGCCTTTGGATATGGATCTTATGTCGATGTTGAATATAAGGGCAAGATATATAAATCGGGGAGTGGAGGAAACATAAATGCTAAGACGATTCGACATATTGTTTCAGCCCCCAACCATTTACGGGCTTGGAGAAAGTCCTTTTATGAATCCATAGGCGGTCATAATAAAGAACTCCATGTTGCAGATGACTATGAGATAATAGTCAGGACTTTTCTAAAAACCCGGATGATACGGGTTCCGAAGCTGTGCTACATCCAGTACATAAGCAACACTGCACAACACACAAGAAATAAAGATATTCATAGACTCGTAAGGTCAATTAGGACCCATTACGATAGGATAATTCATGAGAGATTCCTTGAACTGGGGTGTGAGGATTTTATCTGGGATGAAAAGAAAGGATGTTCGGACTTTAATATTCCTAATCCAGCAGTAGAACCTCACGTTACATTGATAGCAAATGTTTAAAGGAGGTAACATAAAATATGCAGTTCTTTTGGTTTCTTTTTGCTGGTAACATCCTCATATCAAATTATAAGGCAGAACCGGATGCCAGATGATGTTAAAACTCATATCAATAAAAATACTTGGTGATAGGAGGCACTGTGGCAATTATTAATACATTAATTTTTGTAATGGGTATTTATGGACTTACTTTTTTGATCACTCTTTTTGTAGTGGCCGTTATCATTGTTATTCGCTGGGTCTCGTCAGACTCTGTTAGCGTTCCTATCCTTAATAATAAACGCTTAACTAAAAGAGGGAAGGGAGCGGCATGATCGATCAGATTGCGCACATTTTTGAAGGCATTTCCACTTTCGGCCAGATGGATGTCCAGACCATAATGATTCGTCTTGCACTCATCGCTGTGGGCTTTCTTCTCGTTTACCTGAGTGGTAAGAACATCCTGGACCCAATGGTATTGATGCCAATGGGCTTAGCCATGATACTTGTCAATGGCGCTACTCTAACCATCGAAGGTAAATTGGCAAACCTTTTCTTAGACCCCATGTTAGCTAAGCCTGAGGAAGTTGTGAACAGTATGCAGATTTTGTTCCTGCAACCCATCTATAACCTCATGTTTTCGAATGGCCTAATCGCCTGCCTAGTATTCATGGGTATCGGAGTGATCACTCCTTTGGATTACTTAATCGCCCGGCCTTTGACCAGCATGCTGATTGCCGTAGCCTCTGAACTGGGATCAATTCTTACATTTCCGCTTGCGGTGGCCTTCGGCTTTTCTTATAAAGAAGCTGCTTCTATTGCCATTGTTGGAGGTGCTGATGGCCCAATGGTCCTCTTTACCTCTTTGGAATTAGCTAAACATCTATTTGTCCCTATTACCGTAGTTGCTTATATCTATTTAAGCGTCACTTACGCTATTTACCCCATTATGATTAAACTGCTGATCCCAAAACGAATGCAGGGCCTAAGGATGGATTTACATTCAATTCCAAAAGTTTCTTCAAGGCAAAAGCTCACATTTGCAATACTAGCGGCAGCAGTGTTGTCAGTTCTTTTTCCTGTGGCTGCACCTCTGTTTGCCTCGTTCTTCATCGGTGTCATGGTTAAAGAAGCAAATCTTCCGCGTTATCGAAAATTTCTTGATGAGGTTGTGCTCACCGGTTCAAGTTTCTTCCTCGGTTTTGTTCTCGGGGCATTGCTCAGTTTCTATATTGTTACGGATCCTCGAATCCTTCTGATAATGGTCTTAGGAATGATTGCGCTGTTGTTATCCGGCATTGGGGGAATTGTCGCTGGCTTAATTGCCTATAAGGCTTCTGGAGGAAGGATTAATCCCCTAATTGGCATAGCTTGGGGTTTCCTGTGTACCAACTACGGCTAAAGTGGCTCAGAAATGCGCGCTGGCTGTCAATAAACAGGCAATCATCTTGCCCTTTGCCATGGGTCCTAATGTAGCTGGTATAATCACTACTGCTATTATCTCGGGAATCTATGTAGGTTGGCTACGCTGATTTTGGGATCTTCAAATTGAATAGGAAAGTTTCATTTCATTTGCCTAAGGATCATCTTTTCTATTTCGTATCGTCCTAACTTACTTGAAATTTGATCACATATTATATTGTTATAAGAAGTAAGATAGATGGTGAAGGCCGAACCTTTAGTCCGTTCACTGGTAACTTTAAATTTTCCTCCAGTAGCTTCAACAATGGCTTTAACTGAGCTTAACTCTAAATCAAGGACAATTCTGGAGTGATTTTGGTCACCTCTAAACAAGTGGTCTAATATCCGCGAAGATCCTCTAAGGAATACCAATGCCCGTATCTTTTATGATTCCTGATAATAATCAATGTTTTCTATTCAAATTTGAAATAGGCGATAGTTGCACCTTAATATTTCGTGGAGAAAAGTTTACAACAGTTATCCGCGGGTGAGGGGTTATATTAGTCTCATTTAGGGAAATATGATTTACCCCTTTTTGAGCACTGGACAGATTGACTTGAACTCGAATTTTACTCAGGTTCATGGTAGATAGAATTCTCTGTGATCCCTTGAGAATCACATTAATCTCTCTTGGTGGATCATCAACGATTTCTAAATCCTTTGGAATTGAGTAGTATTCAATGGGAATACTATAATTAATCTCCCTTTGAGGGATAGCAATCACGAAAATCCAAAGAAAAAATACTAACATCAGAAAGATAATCTTTCTCGGGATATCATTAAAAATTTTTTTAAACCATCCTCCCTCCTTTCCTTTAATATCTCCAAATGGAGAAACATCGATAAGACTACTTTTTAGCTCCTCTTTATTCTTTATTTCTTTCACCCTTCCTCTATAAACTAACAAGACCTCTCCTCTCTCTTCTGAAATAATAATGCATTTTGCATCAGATAACTCAGTAATTCCCAATCCAGCTCTATGTCGAGTTCCCCATTCTCCCGGGAGAGAGGACGATTTAGAGAGAGGAAGAATGGCTGCTGCATATCGAATTCGACCCTCATGAATGATAACCGCACCATCATGTAATGGAGATTGGGAATTAAAAATACTGATCAAAATATCTTCATTTATCTCTGCATCCAGAAACTTCTTTTCATGAATAACCTCATCTAAATTATCTTCCTTTTGAAAAACTATTAGACCACCCATTTTCCTTGCTACCATTTGAAACACTGCCTCTCCAATTCTATCAATAATTTTAGGAGCAAAGACCTCAGCTCTACCAAAGAAAAATGTAGGAAGGCTCACATTTCCCAACACTTCTCTGATCTCTTGCTGAAAGATTATAACAAGAATAATAATAATTACAGTCCACATGTTTTGGAGAAACCATATTGAAAGAGGCAAATCAATCCATCTACCGATTGCATAGAAAACAGGCAAAGACAAAATAGCCATTACCATTCGAAGTGCTTTCCTCTTCCTGAGCCAGAGATAAAGACGATAAAAAATATAAGCAATAATAAAAATGTCTAATAAATCTTGCCAGCCAAATAATTGAAAAATATTTTTTATCAATACACCTAAATGTCCAAAATACCCTGTCCCTGTCATATTTTTTCTCATTTATATTTTTTTAAAAACGATTCCATTATTCAAATTGAATGTAAACCACCTTCTTTGGCTTAATTTTCTTTTTGAAAAGAATTGAACCTGAGGTCCAAATCCATGTACCAATTAATTATATGCTCTGGCCAGTAAAAAATAAACGATAATTTCTATGAGAAAGTGCCCTTAAAGCCAGCATGAAATTTCAATCGATGATTAACTATTTTCTCTTTAATGCATCATCAGACTTATGGTTAAGATTGTTAAGACAAAAATAGTTATAATGATATATTTAATATTTCCTTTTAAAGTGAAATATACAACTGACATGATCACACGTATAAAAGGGGTTAATATAAGAATCGTTATCCCAAGCATCATAAAAAAGATAGCTTTATTATCACCGCACTCACCCTGAAATAACTCTTTTATAAAGTGAAAAAAATTCTTTCCATGGATAAAAATTTCTTTTGTCTCGGATATATTCAAATTTTTGTATTGATGGTAATACAGGAATAAACCTATCGCCTCAAGGAGAAGGCTTAAGAAAACCCCTGTAATAAGTAGATAACTTATCGCCCTTTCAAATTTTGCTTCTCTCTGGTAAAAATTCTTAGATTTCAATTTAATGTAAGTCCTTTATACAGCATTTGAGCAATGAGAAAAGTAACCACTACAAAAAAGAGAAATCTCAAACTCTCATCTCTAAGTCTGTTTAAAACCCTCCCTCCAATAACTGCTCCAATGGTTGTTCCCACTGCCATTGGACCCATCAGTGTTAAATTCAAAAGTCCCGAAAAGAGGTAAACACTTGTCCCAGCCAATGCGGTCATACCAATAATAAAATTACTCGTAGTACTCGAAACCTTTGGTGGTAATCTCAAAATGTTCTCCTGAACAGTAACCTTAAATGCCCCTGCACCTATTCCAAGCATTCCAGCAGCAAGTCCAGCAATAAACATCCCCAATCCCCCTAAGAGAGGATGTCTAACCCCATACTCCACTACCTCATTTCTTGCCTCATCAAAATATTCTCCTAAAAGACCTAACCATTTTGAAATTTTATCCTCTTTCTCACCATCATATAGAATAAAGCTATTCGAGGGCTCTCTAAATCTAAAAAATGAAGTAAGTAAAAAGCCTGCAAAGAAAAAGTAAAGATAAACAGGAGGAATAATTGTGGTTATAGTCGCCCCGGCTATTGCTCCCAGAATGGTAAACATCTCTAAATACATTGCCACTTTAACATTTGATATACCCTTTCTTACATAAGATGAAGCCGAACCACTTGAGGTTGCAATCACAGATACCATACTCGAGGCTATGGCCTCCTTTACAGGAATACCAAAAGAGACCAATATAGGAATAAGGATGCTTGCCCCACCAAGACCTGTAAGGGCTCCAAGGAAACCTATAGGAATAGATAGAATGAGAAGTGATACCATGTTTAACATAAAAGTAACAGTTTAGTTTTTCCAAAATTCTGATTTATTATTATACCACCCCCCCAACTTGTCAAGGGGGTTTTTAAATTTTTGGTTGCTTAATCTTCAAACAATCTCCTCTCCTCTTAACCACTCTACTATTATTTAAAGCATAAATGATGAGCTTTA
>JBBIOI010000137.1:0-8794 GCA_037443425.1 Deltaproteobacteria bacterium | reverse complement strand
AAAAAGGATATAATATATGACGTTATTGTTCAACAATTTTCATCCTTCGTGGTGCCCTTTTAGGGCATGGAGGTTTATATAAGAATTAAAGCTGTCATTCCTGCAGAGCCAGGAATCCAGGGAAAAGAAAAACATTTATAAGCTATAAGCTAGCTGTTTCACGGGAATGACGCTGGTGAGGAAATTAGCACAATCGCAGGAGTTGGAAATTCCTTCTGGTTCGTAACTTATTGAAATTATTGGCGCGCCCAGAGGGATTTGAACCCCCGACCTGCGGATTCGTAGTCCGACGCTCTATCCAACTGAGCTATGGGCGCAAAAATGGCGGAGAGAGAGGGATTCGAACCCTCGATCCCGTTTTTAGCGGGATACTCGCTTAGCAGGCGAGCCCCTTCGGCCTACTCGGGCATCTCTCCTTTTTATTTGCAATATGTAGTTTCAACTACTAATTAAATGGCGGAGGGAGTAGGATTCGAACCCACGGGGCTTTCGCCCAGCGGTTTTCAAGACCGCCGCCTTAAACCACTCGGCCATCCCTCCACAATTTATTATCACTCCTATAATAACATATTCTAATATTTATTTGGAGTAGGGTTTTCAAATCCTATCTCCTTTTTTCTATCCTTTTTATACCATTTAAATATGGCTGTAAAACTTCTGGAATTATAACACTCCCATCAGCCTGTTGATAATTTTCCAAAATGGCAACTAATGTCCTACCAACTGCCAATCCTGATCCATTCAGTGTATGAACATACTCTGTCTTCGATTTACCAGCAATCCTGTAGCGGATCTTTGCCCTCCTTGCCTGAAAATCCTCAAAATTACTACAAGACGAGATCTCTCTAAATGTGTTTTGACCTGGAAGCCAGACTTCGATATCATATGTCTTTGATGCAGAAAATCCCAGATCTCCGGTACAGAGGTTAACTACTCTATATGGAAGCTTTAATCTTTTTAAAACATCTTCAGCATCATTTAGAAGTTTTTCAAGCTCTTCATAAGAATCCTCTGGTTTTGTAAATTTTACAAGCTCTACCTTATTAAACTGATGCTGTCTGATTAATCCACGAGTATCCTTACCATATGAACCTGCCTCTTTTCTGAAGCAAGGGGTATAGGCTGTGTAATAAAGCGGTAAATCCTTTTCTTCGAGTATCTCATTCTGATGTATGTTCGTTACTGGCACCTCAGCAGTTGGTATAAGGTAATAATCCTCACCCTCTATCTTGAAGAGTTCTTCCTCAAATTTAGGAAGTTGCCCTGTCCCTGTCATAGTGGCTCTATTTACTATAAAAGGTGGAAGGACCTCAATATAACCATGTTCCTTTGTATGGAGGTCTAACATAAAATTAATTAGTGCCCTTTCAAGTTTCGCTCCAAGATCCCAGTAAAGGGTAAATCTGGCACCAGCAATCTTTGCCCCATTTTTAAAATCGAGAATCCCTAACTCCTCGCCTATCTCCCAATGTGGTTTGGGCTTGAAATCAAATTTTGGAATCTCTCCCCATCGTCTAACCTCTACATTATCCGAAGAATCCTTTCCTTTGGGAACCGAAGGATGAGGAAGATTCGGAATCGTAAGTAGAAAATCCTCGAGTGCCCTCTCTTTTTCTTCTATCCTCCCATTAAGCTCTTTAAGCTCTTGAGAAACCTTTTTCATCTCACCTATCAGATCCGAAACATCCCTGCCCTCTCTTTTCCTCTGACTCACCTCTTCTGAAACCTTTTTTTGAAGTGCCCTTAGCTGTTCCCATTCATAAATGGCTTTCCTTCTTTCTTCATCGATCGAAACAAACCGGTCGAGATTGATATTCTGTCCCCTTGAGGCAAGCCTTTCTTTAACTTCGTTAAGATGTTCTCTTATATATTTGGCTTCAAGCATAAAAACCCCTCTTAATTTATCACCAAAGATATTCTAAATCAATCACTTTTCTTAATAAGATCCAACTTTGGAGAAATGGGATGTCTCAGTGCAAGATGACCTGAGATCGTATCTATTGCCTTACCTTCTACAAATATCTGTACACGTCTGATTTCAGGAAAATTAAGGGTAAGTGAATTTACTATTGAGTATACAGTTACCATCTCTGCTGAGCTCCCTCCAGGATGATCCTTTGATAATGTTTTATTGAAATTTACAATTGCCAGTCCCTTCTCATCAACTCTTAAACCCAGACATTTGGTCTTTGATGGTACTGTTGGGATAAGTGGTCCTTTTGGCCCTTTAATCAATTCTTCTATAAGTTCTTTTGCCTCTTCATTAATGTTACCTTTTTTACCTATTTTTCTTCTCTCTCCTATAAGATATTCGCTATCGGGATCCATAAAATAAAGGACAATCTCTTTACGTTCTTTTAAAACCCTTCTTTTTTCAGCCTTAGGTTTAAAATAATTAAGTAATCTCTCATGGTAAATATACAGAAGAGAACCGATAATCCCAATTGCAATAATTAAAAAAATTATTTTACCGAATCCCCTTCTCTTTTTATTTCTCTTTGCCATAGACCTTTGAACCGAATTAGTTTAAATAAATTAATTAATAAAATCTACTATCTTTTTTTTCAAGAATTGACCTGTATAGGATTGCTCATTTTTAATTATTTCCTCTGGCGATCCACATCCAACTATCTCTCCCCCCTCTTCCCCACCTTCTGGGCCTAAATCAATAATATAATCTGCTGATTTTATTACTTCCATATTGTGTTCAATAACAATAACTGTATTCCCCCTATCAGTCAACTGATTCAATATATCAAGGAGTCTCTGTATATCTGCAAAATGAAGACCTGTTGTAGGTTCATCCAGTATATATAATGTCCTCCCTGTCTCTCTCTTGCTTAACTCCCTTGCAAGTTTAATCCTTTGAGCCTCTCCGCCAGAAAGGGTAGTTGCTGGTTGCCCCAATCTAATATACCCTAATCCAACATCACAAAGGACCTTAAGCTTTTCATGGATTACAGGTATACTACGAAAGAATTCGTATGCCTCCTCTCCTGTCATCTCAAGGATATCAGAGATTGTTTTACCTCTATACTTTATACTCAGTGTCTCCCGATTAAAACGTTTCCCGCCGCATTGCTCACATGTTACATAAACATCTGGTAAAAAATGCATTTCTACCTTAAGAACACCATCTCCTTTACATGACTCACACCTTCCTCCTGGGAGATTGAAACTGAATCTACCTGGCTTAAACCCCCTTATTCTTGAATCCGGAAGTTGTGAGAACAGCTCGCGAATATGCTGAAAGAGACCTGTGTAGGTTGCCGGGTTCGAACGTGGGGTTCTACCTATCGGCATCTGATCTACATGAACCACCTTATCTATATACTCAGCTCCTTCAATTCCATCAGCTTCAACCTTTCTTACTGGGGTATGATAAATTTTTTGTGCGAGCAAGGGGTAAAGGGTATCGATTATTAATGAAGACTTCCCTGATCCAGATATCCCTGTTACACATGTAAAAACACCCAAAGGAATATAAACATCAATATTCTTTAAATTATTTGCTTTTGCTCCTTTTATAATTAGGTATTTGTCACCAATCGGTCTTCTTTTACGTGGAATCGGTATCGAAAGTTTTCCAGAGAGATATTGTCCTGTTAAGGAACGTTTTTCTTTTATCAGCTCGGATGGTGGTCCAGCAAAGACAACCTCTCCTCCTCTTTCTCCAGGACCTGGTCCCATATCTATAACATAATCTGCAGACCGTATTGTCTCCTCATCATGTTCCACTACAATCACCGTATTCCCAAGATCTCTTAATCTCTTCAGTGTATTAAGAAGTCGTAAGTGGTCCCGCTGGTGAAGCCCTATACTTGGTTCATCAAGGATATAAAGGACTCCAACCAAACTCGACCCAATCTGTGTTGCCAAACGAATCCTTTGAGACTCTCCACCTGAGAGGGTCATTGCAGAGCGATCGAGTGTAATGTAGTCTAAACCCACTTCTATCATAAACTGCAATCGTTCCTCAATCTCCCTCAATATAGCCTGGGCAATCTTTCTTGACCGAGGTGTTAGATCAAGATTCCTTATAAATTTCAATGCATCTTTTATAGAGAGACTTGTAACTTCAGAAATTGATTTGCCCCCAACTTTTATGGATAAAACCTCTTTTCTGAGTCTACTTCCATGACATTCAGGGCAAGGGGCAAAATTCATAAACCTTTCTAACTCCTCATTTTCTTCTCCGTCCTCTTCTAACCTCTTTTCCAATTCTCCAATTATACCTTCAAATTTCTGTTTAAAGACCTGAGGGCCATATCTTCCTTTAATCTGAAAAGAAATCTTTTCTCCCTTCGATCCATACAGAATTAATTCTTGGAGATTTTTAGGTAATTTGTTAAACGGGGTATTTAGATCGAAGTTAAAGTGTCTTGAAAGCCCCTCAAGGATAGGTTCCAGAAAAGATGAACCCCTCTCTCTCCATGGTAAAATAGCACCTTCCTTTAACGAAAGGGAAGGGTCTGGAATTATCAACTTAGGATCAAAATACCTTTTTACACCCAACCCATTACATGAAGGACATGCACCTTGAGGACTATTAAACGAAAATATTCTATGGGTGATCTCAGGAAAACTGAAACCACATTCAATGCAAGAAAATCTTTGGCTAAATATGATTGGAGAGAGATCCTCTCCTTCAATCTTCACAATTCCACCCGAAAGTTGTAAAGCAATCTCAAGAGAATCATTTAATCTTTTCTCTGAACCTTCTTTGAGGGTCAAACGATCAACTATAACATCAATATCATGGCGTTTCTTCTTATCCAATCTTATCTCTTCTCCGAGGTCTCGTATCTCTCCATCAATCCTTACCCTTACAAAACCTTTTGATCTTAATTCCTCGATCTCTTTCTTATATTCTCCTTTTTTCCCCCTTACAATTGGAGAAAGAATTATTAAATTTTTCCCTTTCGGAAGTCTCAAAAGGTTCTCCGTCATCTGTTGAACAGTTTGTGAGGATATTGGATAATTGCAGTTTGGGCAGAATGGCTCTCCAATTTTTGCAAATAATAGTCTAAGGTAATCATAGATTTCAGTTACTGTCCCTACTGTTGAACGCGGATTTCTTAAAATACCCCTCTGATCAATTGCAATCGCAGGTGAAAGACCTTCTATCGACTCAACATCTGCCCTTTCCATCTGTTCTAAGAATTGACGGGCGTAAGCAGAAAGTGATTCAACATATCTTCTCTGTCCCTCAGCATATAAAGTATCAAATGCCAGGGTTGATTTTCCTGAACCACTTAATCCCGTAATAACAACCAAACGATTTCGAGGGATTTCTACATCAATATTCTTTAGATTATGAACCTTTGCCCCCCTGATCAATATCTTTTCCATTTGTAACCTCTAAATTAAAAATAACCTATAGCTAATTTGCTGTAAATATCTTATCCAATAATTGCAAGTACCAAAGGATGCACTGTAATAAATAGATTCCTTGCTTCGCTCGGAATGACAATCTGATATTGTTCATTTCAGGCTCCGCCTCACAGTGACAATTTGAGACCATTCAATTTATAAAAAGGTATCCGCTCGAAGGCTTTTTCACCCTACCTCCCAAATCTGAAAAGATTTTAAATAGCTTTTCAGAAGTCTCAAATTAAAACCTTGACAAATTTTTTAATAGTGTTATATTTCTTTTAGTTTATTTTATTAAACTAATTTCTTTTTATAATTGGTTACAAATTATTAAACATATTGTTTAAAACAATGAAGATTGGTGAACGTATTAGAAATTTAAGACAGATGAGTAATCTCACCCAAGAGGAACTTGCTGCAAGGGCAAACCTTACTAAAGGCTTCATCTCGCAGGTAGAAAGGGATCTTACATCAATTTCCCTTGATAGTCTAATACAGATCCTTGATGCCCTGGATGAGAATATCTCTGACTTTTTCCGTGAAACATCCCAGGAAAAGATTGTATATCGTGAAAAGGATAGAGTTCCTATTGAAAAAGAAAAGATCCAGAAATTTGAACTTCTCGTACCTGGCTCTACCAATCGGAGACTCGAACCCGTACTCATAACCTTAAAGCAGGGGCAGTCAACCCCAAAAGAAAAACCCCATGAAGGAGAGGAGTTTGGTTTTGTTTTAAAAGGAAGGATCAGTCTTCGGTTTGGAAGAGAAATTATTAAACTAAAAAAGGGAGAATGTTTTTATTTCTGGTCTGAGAAAGAGCACTGGCTTCAGAATACAAGTTCACGCAATGCAGTTGTTTTATGGATAACATCACCTCCTTATTTTTAATAAAAATTGAATCAGGTGTTTAGTTATGAGTAAAGTCATAATAATAGGGGCTGGTGGAGTCGGGACTGTAGTGGCACATAAGGTTGCCAAGGTGCCAGAGGTATTCTCAGAAATCCTCCTTGCAAGTAAAACTTTATCCAAATGTGAAAGTATTGCAAGGGCAATTGGTAGTGATAGGATAAAGACAGCACAAGTGGATGCAAACGATGTTAAACAGTTAGTTGAACTATTTAAAAGTTTTAAGCCAGAGATTGTTATTCACGTAGCCCTTCCTTATCAGGATTTAACAATTATGGATGCCTGCCTTGAAGCAGGTGTAAGTTATTTAGATACGGCAAATTATGAACCACCCGATGTTGCTAAATTTGAATACAAATGGCAATGGGCATACCACGAAAGATTTAAGAAGGCAGGGCTTACGGCTATTTTGGGATGTGGCTTTGACCCTGGAGTAACCGGAGTTTTTACTGCATATGCTGCAAAACACCACTTTGATGAGATCCATTATCTTGACATAGTTGATTGTAATGCAGGAGAGCACGGAAAACCTTTTGCCACAAATTTTAATCCAGAGATAAATATCCGTGAAATCACTCAAAAGGGTAAATATTGGGAAAATGGAAAATGGATTGAGACAGAACCACACGAGATCCATAAGACCTTAACCTATCCAAATATAGGACCCCGCGAATCTTACTTAATGTATCATGAAGAACTTGAATCACTGGTTAAGAATTTTCCTACCTTAAAAAGGGCTCGTTTCTGGATGACCTTTGACCAAGAATACCTAACCCATCTCAGGGTAATTCAAAACATTGGAATGGCAAGCATCAAACCTATCCTATTTGAAGGAAAGGAGATAGTACCCCTTCAATTTCTAAAGGCTGTCCTTCCTAATCCATCAGACCTTGGTTCGGAGTATAAAGGCGAAACATCTATTGGTTGTCGAATTAGGGGAATAAAAAACAATAAAGAAAAAACATACTATATATATAACAATTGTAAACATCAGGATGCTTATAAAGAGACAGGAACTCAGGCAATAAGTTACACAACAGGAGTTCCTGCAATGATAGGGGCAATGTTATGCCTCAAAGGCCAGTGGAGAAAACCAGGTGTTTTTAATACCGAAGAATTTGATCCTGATCCTTTTATGGAACAGTTAAAGATTCATGGACTACCCTGGCATGAATTGCATGATATTGATTTAGAATTGTAATTGATGATTGAGAGCAAGATCGATTTTAACCAGATAAAAACGCCATGCTATGTAATCGATGAATGTCTATTGCGAAAAAATCTCGAATTAATAAAAAAGGTAAAGGATGAGGCAAACATTGAAATACTCATCTCTTTTAAGGCATTTGCAAATTGGGGTATATTCTCAATCTTTAGAGAATATGGCTTTGGTGCATCTGCAAGTTCATTAAATGAGGCCAGATTGGCATTTGAAGAATTGGGAGTTAAGGCACACATTTACAGCCCTGCATATGAAGACAGATATATTGATGAAATATTAAACATTTCCAGTCACATCTCATTTAATTCCATTAACCAATTTCAAAAATATTCAAAACTTGCCTTAAGCAAGGGGGTCTCAATTGGCCTTCGGGTGAATCCAGAAGTTTCTAATACAGATTATGATATTTATAATCCATGCAAACCTGGTTCGCGCCTTGGTATTACCGGGGAACAACTTTCTCATGGGTTGCCAGAAGGGATAGAAGGACTTCATTTTCATTCCCTTTTTGAGGCAAGTTCTTACGATCTTGAGAAGGTCTTAAAGGTATTTGAAGCAAAGTTTGGTAAGTTTTTAAAAAAAATAAAATGGGTAAATATGGGTGGAGGACACCTCATTACCAAAGAGGGTTATGATATCAAACATCTGTTAAAAATTTTAAAAGATTTTAGAAATAGATATGATGTAGATGTTATCCTGGAGCCAGGTAGTGCCTTTACTTATAAAACTGGTTATCTTGTTTCTACCATCCTCGATATTGTGGAAAATAATGGTATAAAAACTGCAATCCTTGATGTATCATTTAGTTGTCACATGCCTGATTGTTTAGAAATGCCTTACAAGCCCGTCATACTAGGGGCAACAGATGAAATTACTGAAAAACCCACATACCGAATGGGTGGGTTGAGTTGCCTTGCCGGAGACTATATGGGAAATTGGTCTTTCGATAGGGAATTAAAACCTGGGGATAAAATTATATTTGATGATATGATCCATTATACAACCGTAAAAACCACAATGTTTAATGGTATTGCCCATCCATCAATAGGTCTTTGGAGCAAGGAATCGGGATTCAAGTTAATAAGAGAATTTAATTATCATGATTATAGGAGTAGACTTTCTTAACGACTAATAAAAATTTTTAAAAAGAGACCTCTGAAAAAGTCCTGTTTTGTATTAATATAATACAGATATGAAACGATTAATTAAAAAGAAAAAGGCTTTATTGAAAGAGATTCAGCATTGTTCCAAACTGATGCTTCAGGGTAGTCTTGTTGCTTTATATCGTAAGTG
>JBBIOI010000136.1:0-8801 GCA_037443425.1 Deltaproteobacteria bacterium | reverse complement strand
ATCAAAGATGTAAAGGGGGATTGGTCTATCTTTATAACCCTTAATTACTATTGAATTATCTCTTAATAAAGGAGGAAAAGTTCTAATGAGCTTGTTGTAATAGTTATTTGCTTCTATCATGAGCTAAGTTCTTCCTTTAAAAATTATCTAATCAATTCTGCCCGCTAAACCTATATTATTTTTGAACACCCTCTGGATTTAATTTCTTACCTAAGTATATACCAAGAAACTTTCATGTACCCAATAGGCCTTTTAATGATTATCAATCTTTTATTTCATTCCGAGCTAAGCAAGAAACTTATGAGATTGCTACACACCCTTTGGGTGCTCGCAATGACTTAATCAGATTGCCATGCATCTTCTGGGTGCTCATTAATGAGTTATAAAAAGTCTCGAACCCTACATCCCATTCTTTTAAAGGCTTTTTAAGAGGTTTCTTACATCGAGCTTGACTTTTTAATCATATATTATAAAATTCAGCCAAAAGTTTATACCTCTTTTAAAAGTGAGGTTAAGAGGGATTAAATGAAATTCTTCATTGAGTAGAGGTCAATTGAGATATAATTTCAAAATATAATTATGAGGAGGTTTAAAATGTCTTTTAAAAAGAATCGAAGATTGATGCTTTCTATGGCCTTTGGTTTATTTTTTGTGATTTCAATTTTATTTTCTTTAAACTGCTTTGCTCAAGCCCCTAAACAGATTAAATTGAAATTTGCTACTCATCTTCCTTCAATTCATCATGGCTACAGAAACTTCATTGCACCTTGGGCAGCAGAGGTTGAAAAAAGAACTGAAGGAAGGGTAAAAATCACTGTTTATCCTGATCAACAGTTAGGAAGGTTGCCCGAGATGTATGATGATTTATTGAGAGGTACAAGCGATATTGCCCTTATCCTTCCTGTTTTTATTACAGGACGTTTTCCTCTCGAAAGTGTTTTCCATTTACCAACACTTGTACCAGGTGATTCCGCTGATCCAACTTGTATAGCTATAAGAAAAATGGTCTATGAGAAATATTTAATACCTATGTACTTTAAAGATATAAAAATCCTTTGGACAGGTCGTTTTGCACTTAATAGTCTACTCATGGCAACCAAACCAGTTAGAAGCCTTGAGGATGTTAGAGGTAAGATTATTGGTTTCGGTGGCGGAAAGACTCCACCATTGGTACTTAAGGCACTTGGAGCAGCTCCAGAAAATATTCAATCACCCGATATTTATACCTCACTAGAGAAAAAGGTAATCGATGGTATGTTGTTTCCTCTGGATAGTCTAAGAGGATATAAACTTGCAGAGGTTGTTAAGTATGTTACAAGACTAGATTTTGGTTCAGCATCCAATTTTACTGCAATTAGATTGGCTTCATGGAACAGCATTTCTCCTGCTGATCAAAAGATCATTACAGACCTTATTCCCTTAGGGATGGAGTTACAGGGCAGGACATATAGAAACGAGGTTAATCTTGCTATTGAAACAGGGAAAAAGGCAGGAGTAGAGTTTATTGAACTTTCACCCGAAGAAAGAAGAAGATGGATGGAGGCCTTAAGACCAGTGGAAGAGCAGTGGGCAAAAGAGATGGATAGCATGGGTTTGCCTGGCGCAAAACTATACCAAGAGATCATAAAGCTTGTCAGCAAAAAATAGTTGCTGTCTCAGGTTTAATTAAATCTCTGGGTTTCATTTGTCAATCTTTCAAAAAAAGGTATAAGTCTTTTTAATTGGGATTAGGATGAAACGGCCTGGTAGATTGGATTCTATAAGAAAGATTTTGCATAAGATTATTATGATAATAACATGGATAGGTGGTTTCTCTTTAATCATCCTGGTCGTGGTTACATTCTTGAATGTAATAGGCCGTTATATTTTTAGACGGCCTTTACAGGGTGCAGTTGAAATAAGTCAGTTATTATTGGCCATAACGGTCTTTTTTGCGATCACATATACAGAGGTGAGAAAACAACATGTAACATTCGATGAAGTGGTTAATCGTTTTCCCATTCGTTTGAAGGCTATCATATTGGGAATAATATATTTCATTGTTGCCCTTTTTGCTTTTATTCTTAGTTGGCAGGAAACTTTGTTAGCTGTTTCATATTGTATACCAAGTGTAAGGGTAACAGACGTGCTGAAGCTACCGATTGCACCTGTAATGTTTATTATTGCTATTGGCGCATTTCTATGGGGGTTGGAGCTGATTCTAAATTCCCTTACTCCGATTTCTTCTTCACAAAAGGAAGATGTTATCACACAAGAAGGTATAAAAATAGAAAAACAGGGATTAATGAAGAATACTTTTAAGGAATAAAAATGACCGAGTGGCAGATAGGACTCGTATGCGTAATAGCAATGTTTGTTTTTATGATTTTACGAATGCATATTGGAGTGAGTATGGGGCTTACTGCATTTATCGGCATTGCCCTCCTAACAAATATAGATTCAGCATTCAATAAACTGGCCCATACCGCTTTTTCTCAAAGTTCTTCCTACACCATGTCTGTTATTCCTCTCTATATGCTCATGGGAGAGCTCGCTTTTCTCTCAGGTCTAAGTCAGGATGCTTACAGGACGGTAAATAAATGGTTGGGACATTTGCCAGGTGGCCTGGCTATGGCTACCATAGGGGCATGTGCAGCCTTTGCAGCGGTTCAAGGCTCAAGCACTGCTGGTTCTGTTATCATGGTCTCTATTGCCTATCCTGAGATGAAGTCAAGGGGATATTCAAATAGTCTGGCTTTAGGGTGCATAGCAGCAGGTGGAACAATGGGTATATTAATCCCACCGAGCAATGCCTTTGTGCTCTACGGAATAATTACCGAACAGTCTATAGGTCGACTATTTATTGCTGGAATAATACCAGGAATTCTCCTTGTCCTCATTTTTTGGATTATTATCTATTTAAGATGCAAGGTTAATCCGAGGCTTGGTCCTCCTGGTGCTGCTGTGAGTTGGCGTGAGCGGTTTATTTCATTAAAGGATTTATGGTCCGTAGTAAGCCTTTTCGGTCTTGTCATGGGTGGAATCTATCTTGGAGTTTTCAATGTAACTGAAGCTGCTGGGGTGGGTGTGGTAGCCGCATTTCTCATTGCATTAATAAGGAAACGGCTGACCAAGGAAGGAATAAGAAGGGCTATCCTTAATACACTAAGAACCACAGGTATGATTTTTGTAATGGTTATAGGGGCTATGCTTTTTAATTATCTTCTCTCTTTGAGTGGCTTAACAAGGGCTCTGGCAGATTTTTGTGTCAATCTTCCTGTACCAAGGATAGGTATTGTCATTGCAATTGTATTTTTATATATAATTTTAGGAGCACTCATGGATGCATGGGCAATGATGCTAATTGCTGTACCTGCTGTGCTTCCAACGATAATGGCACTGGAATTTAATCCTATATGGTTTGGTGTTTTAACAGTGATTATGATGGAGATGGGAATGATCACTCCGCCTGTGGGTTTTAATGTATTTGTAATAGCAGGAATGGCAAGAGAGATTCCAATGACAGAGATATTCTCTGGGGTATGGCCTTTTGTTTTAGCTATGGCCATATTAACGGGCTTTATTATAGCATTTCCTGAAATTGTGTTGTTTTTACCAAGGATTGCAATATAAATATATTGAAAGGGAGAGGATATGAAGATTATTGATCTTGAAAATCATTTTTTTACCAAGGAATATATTCAATATCTACGGAGTCGAAAAGAGCCACCGAGAGAGACCATAGAAAGAGACGGCTTGAACATGTGGTATACAGATTTTTTATGTTCTCCAAGAAGTTTTGAAATGGAAGATAAACTTCTTAACTTAGGAGAAGGTAGGATTAAAGAAATGGATGAGAAAGGAATCGATATTGAAGTACTAAGTTTGAGCCCCCCAGGGGTTCAATGCTTTGAGCCTTCAGTGGGAACATTTTGGGCAAAAAAGGTAAACGACGAATTGGCTAATGTAGTTAAGTCATATCCTGGCAGATTTATTGGTCTTGCATGCATAGCCCCACAGTCTCCAGAGGAGGCTGCAGATGAAGTAGAGCGGGCAGTGACAGAACTCGGCTTGAGGGGAGTGAATATAGAATCCCATGCGCGAAATGAATATCTGGATAAAAAGAAGTATTGGCCCATTTTTGAAAGAATTGAAAAACTCGATGTCCCTGTCTATCTTCATCCTGAGATTCCTTCTACCTCGATTCTTAAAGGCTATGCTGAGGATTATGGCTTTGAACTTGCAGGCCCCCCTCTTGGTTATGGAGCTGATCTACATCTTCATGCCATGAGATTGATCTACAGCGGGCTTTTTGATAGGTTTCCTAAACTGAAAATTATATTAGGCCATATGGGAGAAGGATTACCATTCTGGTTGACTCGTATGGATGCTTACTGGATAAAGCCATGGAAAGGTAAAAAACCAAGAATTGAGAAAAGACCAAGTGATTACGTCAGAACAAATTTTACAATTACCATAAGCGGGATGTTTTTCTTTCCAGCATTTCTCTGTGCCTATTTAGGGCTGGGCTCAGATAGAATTGCCTTTGCTGTAGATTATCCTTATGAAAGAATCGAGGAGGCGATTCGCTTTATAAGAGAAGCCCCTATCCCCGATTCAGATAAAGAAAAGATATGTTATAAAAATGCAGAAAGGCTATTTAATTTGATGTGAGGGATTTTCCTCCGAACTTGTTGTAAAAACCCCGCTCTTTTTTTATTGATTTCTGTTTTGTAAATACTTCTACTAATCCAGCAACTTTGCAATCATATGTCCTTCGTGAATGGCATCAAATATTTTACGGGGCCTTATGCAATCACCTGCTTCATAAATTTGAACATCAGATTCGTTCTTTAATGCTTCAATTAGTTCTCTATTTGGCTTAAAACCTGTTGCCAAAACTACTGTATCAGCTTGAATCTCTGTTCGGGCTCCATATCTATCCACAACTATGATCCCATCCTCTACCACTTTTTCGAGCCTTTTACCAGTATAAATAGCGATCTTAAGATTTTTAAATCGCTCTTCGTAAACCAATTTCTGGTCAAATGTTATATCATTCATAAAGGTGTCAAGCATTTCAATAAAGATGATTTCTTTACCCTGCTCTGCTAAGAATAATCCAACCTCTGTTCCAACAACACCACCTCCAATAATTGCTACTCTTTTACCAACATTTACTTCACCATTGAGTACCTTTAGGGCTGTTGTCACTTTTTCACTATCTATTCCTTGGACATCTTTGGGTATTGAAAGGGTAGCTCCTGTGGTTACAATTACTGCATCGAATTTTCCTCTTTTAATTTTTTCTGGTGTAGCTTCTTCTTTAATTACTTCAATTCCTAATTTCTTAATCTGTGTTCTAAAATACTCAATAAGGGGTTTTAAATCAGGAGCTTTAAAATCAGGTATAGAGGCTTCGATCAAGGCTCCACCGAGCTCTCTTTTTTCATAAAGAGTAACGTGATGACCTTTTTGCTTACAGACAATTGCTGCCTCCATCCCAGCAGGACCACCACCAATGATTGCGATTTTCTTTGGCTTTTCAACCTTTGTGATACGAAATTCATCTTCTCTACAGATAGAGACATTCACCGAACACCATATCGTTTTTGCCTGATGATCTCCGCGGGCAAGACATCCGTCATTACAACGAATGCATGGCCTTATATCTTCTGGCCTTCCCTCCTTAGCCTTTTTGGGCCATTCAGGATCAGCCCATAGCGGTCTACCCAAGCCAATAAAATCACCCTTACCCTCGTTTAAAATCTTTTCTGCAAGGTCAGGTAGATTAATAGAACCAGAGGCAATTACAGGTATTTTTAATACCTTCTTTACAGCTTCTGCTGCCCATACATTATGTGCCAACGACATTCCCATGGGACTTACTTCATGTATGGTTTGATGGTGATTCCCTCCGGACATATGGATTGCGGCAACTCCCATCTTTTCAAGGCGTTTGCAAAGTTCTATAGTTTCTTCAATAGTTGTTCCATCAGGTTCGTAGTCTGTACCGCTTACTCTCACACAAATGGGATAATCAGGACCAACCTGTTTTTTAATCTCCTCAACTACTTCCAGTAAGAAACGCATTCTATTCTCCAGTGAACCTCCATACCAATCAGTACGTTTGTTTGTACGGGGTGAAAGAAAGTTCGATATAAGATAGCCATGACATGCATGAAGTTCTACCATATCAAAATCTGCCGTTTTCGCACGCTTAGCCGCTTCTCCAAAGGATTTTATAATCTGAAGTATTTCTTCAAACGTGAGCTCCTCAGGGGGAGGACATCCTGCCAAGTAGATCTCTTCCCAAGGGACTCTTGATGGTGCCTTTATTGGTTTGGAAAGGGTAAATTTTTGTCTACCAGCATGGGATATCTGAATGGCTGCCTTTGCTCCATTTGCTTGAATAGTCTGGGCAAGAAGGGAAAGGCCTGGGATATGGTCCATAGTTGAAATTCCAAGTTGGCATGGTGAGGCACGACTTGCATCGTTATCTATATACGCATATTCAACAATCACCATGCTCACACCACCTGATGCAACCTCTTTATAATATCTGATCATCCTATCGGTTACAGAACCATCAGGATTTGCAAGTCCTGTATGCTGAGGAGCTTTTATTATCCTGTTTTTAAGCTTTAAATTTCCAATCCATCCTGGTTCGAATAATTTTTTGAAAATGATTGCCATATAAAGCCTCCTTATACACCTAATATTAACAACTCAATTATAATGAACAACGATTTTAAGTCAAGTAGGATACCATGTGACCGTCTATCACTTTTACCCCCTTATTAAGCCATAGGAGTTTCAATGGAAATTGAGGTCTCTGAAAAACTTATAATGAAACCAAATACGGCAAAGGACCCTACGCCTTAGATTCTTTTAATTTCTCGTAGGGCGAGCCCTTGTGGCTTGCCGAATCCTTATCAAGGTGTCATTTATTTATGCTCCGATTAATAAACATTAAAAGCTTGCATTTGAAGGGTTTTGAATCCTATCTCCCCAGTCTATTAAGGACTTTTTCAGAAGTCTGCTAATTATCCCCTGACAAATGGATTATGCCTTTTCTCAAATCTTATTGTAGAAGTAGGTGTGGGGCCGTAATTATGTCCAGGATAAACTACTGTATCATCAGGGAGAACAAATAACTTTTCACGAATTGACCGCTCCAGTTGTGTCCATGAACTGTTGGGGAAATCAGTCCTTCCCACGGAACCAACAAAGAGGGTATCTCCAGTAAAGACCATTCCATCCATATAAAGACAGATCCCTCCTGGTGAATGACCAGGGGTATGTAATACTTTAAGTCTTATACTACCTAATTCTATTATATCTCCATCTCTCACCAAGATATCGGCAGGTGGAGATGGTTTTGCCTGAAACATTTCGAGTAGATAAATAGGTGTCCGAGTCAAAATTTCAGCATCTTTTTCATGAATGATTATTTTTGCCCCAGTCTTTTTTACCATTTCAGAATTTCCCATGATGTGGTCAACATGGGCATGCGTGTTTACAATATATTTAATCTTTTTTATACCTTTGGATTTTGCTTCGTAGAGAAGCTCGTCAATGTCATCTGCAGGGTCTATAAAAAGACCTTCATTAATTTCTTCATCTCCAATTAAATACGCAAATACGGCAAATTTTCCCACTTCTGTCTGTTTAAAAATCACTGATAGTCTCCTTTTAAGGTTTTTCTAAAATATAAAAGATGAAGATTAAGAGTTCAACTTTTTCTATGCCCCTTAATAATGGAGATTAAGTAAGAAGAAAAAATCTTTGTATGCATAATCTTGACACAATTATGATTTGAATATTTTTAACACTTAATTCGTCAAAAATAACACACATTGCCTCTCCTTATTTTAAGGGAAGTTGGAGGCCTGGAAACCTTGACACATTCTATATTTTTGATATAATTTTTTTCAAATAGCTTAAGGAGGGTAAATTTATGAAAAAGCCAATCTTATTTTGGACAATAATACTCATATTGACAATTGCATATATAAATATCTCCTTAGCTCAAATCATAAACCCAAGGACCCGTGGTACTCCGAGTGAGGGACCAACCATTGATCAAGCACAGAAGGAAGACTATATGGGGCCGAAGGCGAGAGTTGCAGTAACAAGGTTTGAGAACAAGGCTGCCAAAGGTTCTTCTGAAATAGGAGAGGGTATAGCAGAAATGCTTGCCCATGCCCTTTTTGCAACCAATCGATATATTGTTCTTGAGCGTCAGGCAATTAGTGATGTTTTAATGGAACAAGACTTTGGAGCATCAGGTAGAGTGAAGCAGGAAACCGCTGCAAACATTGGAGAAATAGAGGGTGCCGATATTCTTGTTATGGGCACGATAACAGAGTTTGAGCCTGGTTCAGGAGGTCTGGGAGGCGAGGTAGAAAAGCAGTTTGATTTACCCGGTCATATAACGAGAAGGGTTGGAGATGTATTGGGGGTCTTTAAAGGTGCTGGCAAAGTTAAAACCTCTCATTTGGCATTGATTATTAAAATGGTAGATGCAAAAACCGGAAGGAGAATTGCCTCAGAGCAGGTTGAAGGTAAAGCAACAGATATTGAAGGATTGGCTGGTTTATCCAGGGGTACTCTTGCAGGCTCTTTATCCGGATATTCAAATACCCCTATGGAAAAGGCAGTAAGAATAGCAATAGATAATGCAGTTAAACTAATAGAAATGTTATATACCTGATACCGAAACATTTCAGGCTAATGGTTTTCAATGGGATCAGGTAATAGAGGTAGACAGATACACTTTCAATAAAATCCCAACAGGCATTCCTCTGCCTACTGTTAAG
>JBBIOI010000135.1:0-8835 GCA_037443425.1 Deltaproteobacteria bacterium | reverse complement strand
CAATTGTTACAGAAGATACATCCACACCCTCTTCGGCAATAGATTGAAGCGAGAATTTTCCCAGTTCATCGTCCCCAACCTTTCCGATATATTTTGTCTTTATTCCCCATCGGGAAAGTGCGACTAAAGCGGTTGCAACCTGACCTCCTCCCTGCTTTGAAAATTGAAGGATCTCCATTTTTGAATTGGGTGTAGGAAATCTTGGGACGATATTCAGAAAGTCAACAGAATTTAATCCCATTCCAACTACATCAAAGGGTTTATCTTTCGGAAATCTGAGATTGAATCGCATCATATATCTTTTACAAATTTTTTTTTAATTTTCAAGTAATATAGGGTAAAGAGATTTTTAAATAGTTTATTAGCCCCCTTTTTAATTAATGTTGACTAAATAGAAAGAGCGTAGTATATAAAGATTAAATTGAGGTTATATAATAATATTAAAAGATTAAAAAGGAGTAAAATTTGAAAGATAAGGATATTGCAACAATTATACTTGCAGCAGGAAAAGGAACGAGGATGAAGTCAGACCTTGTTAAGGTCCTTCATCCAATCCTTGGGCTTCCCATGCTTTCTTATCCTTTAGATCTCTCCTTAAATAAGATCTGTGCCCAGAAGACGATAGTAGTTATCGGACATCAGGCAGATAGAGTTAAAGAAATTTTTAAAGACTCAAGAATAACATTTGCATTGCAGGAAGAGCAATTAGGGACAGCTCATGCAGTCTTAAAGGCTCTTCCATATATCTCTGAATTCTCAGGAACGGTTTTAATTCTATGTGGTGATGTCCCTTTAATCAAAGGAGAGACGATCCTTTCGTTTATAGAGGCTTTTAACGAGAATGAGTCTGTTCTTTCGGTTCTTACTGCAGTGGTAGAAGATCCTTCAGGATACGGCAGGATTATTAGAAATTCTCAGGGCTGGTTAGAAAAGATTGTTGAAGAAAAAGATGCAATAGAAGATGAAAAACAGATTCGAGAGGTGAATACAGGAATCTTCTGCATCAAATCTTTTTTCCTTAAAGAAGGAATTTTAGAGATTGGAAGGGATAATGCACAGAATGAGTATTACCTTACTGATCTTATTGGGATTGCAAGAAAGAAAGGTTTTAGATGCTCTGCGCATATGATTGCAAATCCAATAGAGGCTATGGGTATCAATACGAGGATAGATCTCGCCTTAGCAACTGAGATTCTGAGGAAGGAGAAGGTAAAAGAAATTATGCTTTCAGGGGTAACACTGATAGACCCAAATACATGTTATATAGAGAAGATGGTAGAGATTGGTAAGGATACGATTATCTATCCAAATTGCATAATACAAGGCAATACCCGAATCGGCGAGAGATGTATGATAGAATCAAATGTTAAGATTACAGATTCAAAAATTGGCAATGATGTGACTATACGTTCAAACTCAGTTATAACAGAGAGTTTAATAGAGGATGGTGTATCAATAGGACCATTTGCTCATATTAGGCCACAGACAAAGATAAGCTCGAAGGCAAAGATAGGAAATTTTGTAGAGGTAAAGAAATCGATTATAGGTAGAGGTTCAAAGGCAAATCATTTAACATATATCGGCGATTCTATCATTGGAGAAGATGTAAATGTTGGCGCAGGGACCATTACATGTAACTATGATGGGTTTAAGAAACATCAGACAATTATCGGTGATCGTGTATTTGTAGGTTCAAATGTTGAACTTATTGCACCAGTAAAGGTGGGAAATGATGCATTAATAGGAGCAGGTACAACTGTTACAAAGGATGTTCCAGATGGGGCCCTTGCTATCAGCAGGGTTAAACAGAAAAACATTAAGGGTTGGAGTAAAAGGTTAGAGAGCAAGCGCAAGGCGCTAAAGGAAGAGGAATAAGAGATGTGTGGTATAGTAGGTTACGTTGGTCATGGGGATACATTAAAGATCCTTATAGAGGGATTAAAGAGGTTAGAATATAGAGGCTACGATTCTTCGGGTATTGCAATTTTCCATAGGGGCAAAATTGAAATTAGAAGAAAAGAAGGAAAGCTATCCCGTCTTGAAGAGCTTATAAGAAATGAAAGTTTTGATGGATCTGTTGGAATAGGTCACACGAGATGGGCTACACATGGAAGACCATCAGATGAGAATGCCCATCCACATAAGGCAGGTGCTATTGCTGTTGTTCATAATGGCATCATTGAAAACTATAGAGTTCTAAAAGAATCGCTTCAAAAAAAAGGACATAAATTCTCTTCAGAAACAGATACAGAGATTATTTCACATCTCATTAATGAATACATTGAACAAGGATTTTCCTTTTTTGAATCAGTAAGAAGGGCATTAGAAAATGTCAAAGGTTCTTATGCACTTGGTATTCTGTGTGAGAAAGAGAGGGAAACATTAATTGCTGCAAGAAAAGAAAGCCCTTTGGTTATAGGCATTGGGAATAAAGAGTATTTTATTGCATCGGATATCCCTGCTGTTCTTCCTCACACAAAAGATTTTATCTTCATGGATGATGGAGAGATAGCCCTTATTAAACCTGATGGGGTTAGACTGTTTAATGAAAAAGGTAAAAGGATTTCAAAAGAGATAAAACGTGTTAACTGGACTCCTGTGATGGCCGAAAAAGGCGGTTACAAACATTTTATGTTGAAAGAGATCTTTGAACAACCAAGGGCAGTGATTGATACCATACGTGGTCGGTTTTTGAAAGAAAAAGGTGACAGTATCTTTGATGGGGTAGTAATAGATTCAAAATTTTTGCGCAATATCCAGAGGATTTACATTATTGCATGTGGAACTTCTTATCACGCAGCACTGGTCGGGAAATTCCTTATAGAAGATTTTTCCCGAATTCCTGTGGAGGCAGATATAGGGTCTGAGTTTCGTTATAGGAATCCAATCCTGGGAAGAGATACATTGCTTTTGGCTATCTCACAATCTGGTGAAACTGCAGATACACTTGCTGGCTTAAGAGAGGCTAAAAAAAGAGGGGCTCATACGATTGCTATATGCAATGTTTTCGGTTCCACTCTGGCAAGAGAAGCTGACAGAGTAATTTACACATACGCAGGTCCAGAGATTGGTGTTGCTTCAACAAAGACTTTCGTCACACAGCTATCAATTCTATTTCTACTTGCACTTAGAATGGGAAGGGAACTTGGTTATGTATCCATAAAAGAAGGAAAGTCCTTGATAGAGGATTTAATAAAAATACCCCATCAAATGGAGCAACTCCTTAAATCATCAAAGAAGGTTTCTGAGATTGCACAGAAATACCTCCATGCAAGAGACTTTCTCTATCTCGGCAGAGGAATCAACTATCCTATTGCACTTGAAGGGGCATTGAAACTAAAAGAGATCTCATATATACATGCAGAGGGTTATCCTGCTGGCGAGATGAAACATGGCCCGATTGCCTTAATCGATCGTGATATGCCTGTTGTAATCATTGCTACGAAAAATGATGTTTACGATAAGGTTATCTCAAATATAGAAGAGGTTAAAGCAAGGGAGGGAAGGGTAATCGCCCTTGCCTCTCAGTCGGACAGAAAGATTTCTAAAAAGGTTGATGACATCATATTTATTCCAGATACTACCCCATCGCTTACTCCAATGCTTCTGACAATTCCTCTTCAATTGCTTGCCTATTATATGGCAGATTTAAAAGGTACGGATGTGGATCAACCAAGAAACCTTGCAAAAAGTGTAACTGTTGAATAAATCTTGCTTACTCGCCTTATAAAATGCTAAATAATTAATTGATGTCTTTGCTTAGCGATTTGAACCCTGCTCAAAGAGAGGCTGTCTTAGAAACTGAAGGTCCCCTTCTTGTTTTTGCCGGTGCTGGAAGTGGTAAAACAAGGGTCCTTACCTATAGGATTGCCTATCTTATTAATGAAAAAAAGGTAAACCCCAAAAATATCCTTGCAGTAACTTTTACAAATAAGGCGGCAGATGAGATGCGAGAAAGGGTTGAAAGGCTTCTTGGACTTTCTGCAAGAGGGGTTTGGATCGCAACTTTTCATTCTGCATGTGTTCGTATCTTAAGGTCCCACATCGAGAAGCTCGGCTATAAAAAAAATTTCATTATATATGATGAACAGGACCAACAGCGACATCTTCAAAATGTGATGAGAGAGCTTGGTCTCAATTTTAAAATGTTTCCTCCGAAAGCAATTCAATCTGCTATAGAAAGACTTAAAAATGAAGGAATTACTCCAGATCAATATCAACCTTCACAGTTTAATATCTTTCAGAAGAGGGTTAGTTTAGTTTATCAAAAATATCAAGAAGATCTTAAGAGAAATAATGCCCTCGACTTTGGCGATCTTTTAATGTTCGTTTCAATACTTTTTAAAAGATTCCCAGAAGTATTAAGATTCTATCAGGATCTATGTCGCTACGTGATGGTTGATGAGTTTCAAGATACAAATCTCATCCAATATATCCTTCTTAGGAAGCTTGTGGAAAGGCATAGAAATATATGTGTAGTTGGTGATGACGATCAATCTATTTATGGATGGAGAGGTGCAGAGGTTGGTAATATCTTAAATTTTGAGAACGATTTTCCAGATGCAAAGATCATAACCCTTGAGCAGAATTATCGATCAACTCAGAATATCCTAAATGCTGCCAGCCATATGGTAAGACAAAATCGTTTGAGGAAGGAGAAACAACTCTGGACAGAAAATCCTGAAGGAGAACTTATTACGGTTTATGTAGCAGAAGACGAGGAGGATGAAGCGCGATTTGTTGTAAAAAAGATTATCGAACAGGTTGAATCTAAGTTAAATTACCGTGATATTGCTGTGTTTTATAGAATAAATGCACAGTCAAGGGCTATAGAAGATGAACTTGTCAGAAATCGTATTCCATATACCATTGTTGGTGGAATGAGATTCTATGAACGTAAAGAGATTAAAGATATCCTGGCTTACTTGAGGATTATTTCAAATCCTGAAGATGAGCTGAGCCTAAAAAGGATTATAAATATTCCTTCAAGGGGTATTGGGGAGAAGACAATTGAGAAACTTGAGACCTTTTGCCGGCAGAAAGGAATTTCACTGTTTGAGGGTTTAAAGGAATCCCTAAAAGAAGACTGGGTTACAAGCCACCTGAAGCAGAGGTTTAAAGAGTTTATTGACTTAATTGAAAATTTAAGGAGAGAGTCAAAAGTGGTTTCACTCAGTCAGTTAACACTTTCCATTATTCAGGCCACAGGGTATATTGAACGACTGAAAGAGGAGGCCTCAGATGAATCCCTTTCCAAGATTGAGAATATAGAGGAGCTTATAAATGTGATTATGGAGTATGAAAGAAGTGATGGAGTTACATTGGAAGGATTTTTAGATAAGGTTTCTCTAATTACAGATGTTGACCTATATGAAGATAAAGGTAACAGGGTCTCCTTAATGACACTTCATTGCGCAAAAGGTCTTGAATTTCCTGTTGTGTTTATCATAGGGATTGAGGAAGGACTTCTCCCTCATTATAGAAGAGGAGAAGAGCTGGAGGATATGGAAGAAGAGAGAAGGCTTTTCTATGTGGGGATCACAAGGGCAAAAGAGAGGCTATTCTTATCAAGGGCAGAAAGGCGCTTAACATTCGGAGTAGGTAGGGCCAATTTACCATCGAGATTTCTTAATGAATTACCTACAGAGCTTTTAAGATTTGAAGAAAGGGAGGAAATATACGGAGATAAAAAGGAGATATGGTTTGAGGATAAAAGGGATGAAGATTTCTATGGTTACGAGAATTTTCAAGATGAGCCTTATAAAGTTCAGGATTTAGAAATATCAAATTCAGACGGTCTACTTATCAGCCCTGAAGGATTCTATCCTCTCAGGATAGGTATGAGGGTAAGGCATCCAAAGTTTGGAGAAGGGATGGTTAAATCTATTGAAGGGATGGACGTAGAGCAAAAGGCAACAATAATTTTTAATAGATTTGGAAGTAAACGCCTTAAGGTCCGTTATGCAAACCTTGAGATATTGGAATAGAAAGTGGAGGAAATTATGAAGAATTATTTTATTCTTTCAGCTATTGGAAAAGACAGACCAGGGCTTGTGGCAGATGTCTCAGAGGTTATTTATGAATCTGGAGGTAATATTGAGGATTCAAGGATGACGCAACTGAGAAATTACTTCTCACTCCTAATATTATTTTCTACAGAGAGACAAGGGGTAATAGAGAATCTATCTTGCGGAATTAAAAGACTTAAACAGGAGAAAGATATTGATGTCTTTTATTCTCAAATAAGCCTTGAGGATGCTTATCCAGCTGAAAAAGATGAGATGAACCGTTTTAAGATTACAACATCAGGTGTTGATCATGCAGGTATTGTGTTTAAAATCTGTAGACTTCTTGCCACTAAAGGTATTAACATAAAGAATATGGAGACAAAGTCTCATCGATCTGCAGAAAGTGGGACTCTACTATTTGAAATGGATATGGAGATTGAAGTTCCAACATCTATTTCAGAGATGTCTCTTAGAGAGGAATTACATTTACTGGCTAACGAGCTCGTAATAGATCTGGTTTTAAGAAGGGTCTAATCAATTAATTAAAGGGGGTTTAAATGAGGATTCCTACTGATTTATTATATACAGAGACGCATGAATGGGTTAGAAAGGAAGATCATCAAATAACAGTTGGCATTACTGATTATGCACAGACCCAGTTGAGGGATATAGTATATGTAGATCTTCCTGAAAAGGGTAAAAGGTTTAAAAAAGGTGATCCGGTCGGTTCTGTTGAGTCAGTAAAAACAGTATCGGATATATTTTCTCCTGTATCAGGCATTGTGATTGATGCAAATTTAGACCTTAAAGATCAACCTCAACTTATTAATCAAGACCCTTATGGAAAGGGATGGATATTGAGGATTGAGTTTACAGAAGATAATGAGCTTTCAGATCTCCTTTCAGCTAAACAGTACGAGGAGTTGTTATCCAAGGGAGAATAGATGAAGAATTATCATCGTTTTATACCACATACTGAAGATGATTGCCGACAGATGCTTAAAGTCATTGGGGTAAGTAGTATTGAAGACCTCTTCGAGTCAATACCAGAAGCCTTCAGGCTTTCATCTCCATTAAGACTGCCTGAACCCCTTTCAGAACCAGAACTCATAAATCTTTTTAGAGCACTTGAACCCCAGGTGTTTACGAGCTTTCTTGGTGCTGGCGCATATCGACATTTTATACCTTCAGTAGTTCAAAAACTTGCCTCACGTTCTGAATTCTATACTGCCTATACACCTTATCAGGCTGAGATAAGTCAGGGAACTCTGCAGGCTATTTTTGAATACCAGAGCTTAATGTGTCAACTCACAGCCATGGAGGTATCAAATGCATCGATTTATGATGGAGCTACAAGTTTAGCAGAGGCTGCTTTGATGGCATATAGGATAACCAGGAGACCAAATATCTTAATTTCGATGGCTGTTCACCCTGAATATAGAAAGGTGTTAGAGACATATATTGATCATGATACACAGAACTTGATTAAAGTGCCATACAATAACGATACAGGTCAGACCGATATGGATTTCATTTTTAATCAAATAAATGATGATTTGAATGCAGTAATTATACAGAGTCCAAACTTTTTTGGAGTTATTGAAGATCTTACAAATTTAGCAGAAGAGATTCATAAGAAGGGGGGACTATTAATTGTTGGGTTTAGTGAGGCTATTTCTTATGGGATCCTTAAACCTCCTGGGTTTTGGGGAGCAGACATAGTTTTTGGGGAAGGTCAGAGCCTTGGAATACCTCTTTCATACGGTGGACCATATTTAGGTATTTTTACAACTCGTGAGAGATTTGTAAGAAATATGCCAGGTAGAATTGTTGGTGAGACTGTTGATATGGAAGGCGAAAGGGGGTTTGTCCTTACCCTTGCAACAAGAGAACAACATATCCGTAGGGAGAAGGCCACTTCCAACATATGTACTAATGAAGGACTTTGTGCACTTATGGCAACAATTTTCCTTTCATGTCTTGGAAAGGAAGGGCTTAGAGAGCTTGCCTTGATGAACCTTAGTAAAGCCGAGTATGCAAAGAAACTCTTTTCCAAGTTGGAAGGCGTGAGATTAAAATTTTTGGCCCCAACATTCAATGAATTTGTTATTGAGTTAAACGGTGACCCAGAGGATGTACTTATTAGACTGAGAAAAGAAGGGATAATAGGGGGTTTACCATTGAAGAGATACTATCCAGAGCTTGATAGGGATATCCTAATTACAGTAACAGAAATGAATAAAGGAGAAGAGATCGAACATTTAGTCGAGACAATAAGTAAAATTGGATAGGATTAAGTTCATGGGAAAGATATCTGCCAAAGGTCTTATTCAGGATGAGCCACTAATCTTTGAAATAGGAGGGAAGGGAAGAAAAGGCTATTCACTTCCTAAATGGGATGTTGAAAAGGTGGATCCTTCTACCTTTATTCCCAAAGAACTTTTACGCTCAGAGTTGGAGGGGTTTCCTGAACTTAGCGAGGTCGATGTGGTTCGTCATTTTACAAGACTGTCCCAATGGAACTATGGAGTTGACACAGGTCTCTATCCACTTGGTTCGTGCACAATGAAGTATAATCCTCAGGTAAATGAAGAGATTTCAAAGATGAGGGGTTTTCAGGAACTTCATCCATATTGTCCTGATGAACTTTGCCAGGGTCCATTAAGGGTAATGTATGAACTTTCGAGCTTTCTTTCCGAGATTACAGGAATGGATGAGGTAAGTCTTCAACCTGCAGCAGGTGCCCATGGTGAATTAACGGGTATGTTGATGATAAGGGCAGCGATTAAAGATAGGGGGGAAAGGAGAAATAAAGTTTTAGTACCAG
>JBBIOI010000134.1:0-8859 GCA_037443425.1 Deltaproteobacteria bacterium | reverse complement strand
TTCGGCATTGGGGATGTTAATGACAGATGTTAAACATGACTACGTAAGGACATATTATAGTCCGCTTAAAGATGCTGATTTTGGTATAATTAAAAAGATTTATGAAGAGATGGCTGAGGTAGGTAAGGAGACCCTTAGAAGGGAAGGTGTTGGGAAAGAATCCATTCGTATACAGCCTTTCTTCGATCTTAGATATATAGGTCAGGAGTTCTTCCTTACTGTTCCAGTTTCAGAAAATGAGATATTTTCAGAGAATAGAGATTCTATTAGAAAGGCATTTGATAACCTCCACGATCTTCGTTACGGTCATAAAGCAAGTAATGAACCTATAGAGATAGTTAATATTCGCTTGACAGCCTATGGTTTAAGAAAGAAGATAGAGTTTCCTGAGAAAAAGGTTGACAATAAAAAGGAGATACTTAAAGGTTATAGGGAGGTTTATCTTAATGATCCCAAAAAGCCTGTAAAATGTCCTATATATGATAGAGAAGCACTTCCCTCAGGATACACGGTTGATGGTCCTGCAATTATTGAGGAGTATGCATCAACAACATATCTTTCATATGGTGATCGTGCAACTATATGCCCATATGGTGAGATATTAATTTCTGTAGGAGGTATAGAATAGATGAGGATAGATCCTGTTACCCTTGAAGTTATAAGAAATGCATTGCCAGCAATCTCAAATGAGATGTCTTACGATCTACAAAGGACTTCTTACAATATGATGATCTATGAGGTAAGGGATTACTGTTGCGCCTTGCTGGATGTCAATGGTAATCTGCTTTCACAGAATATGGGAGGGGTATCCCATTTTGTTGCTGATCTTGGTGTTGTTATAAAGGATGGGGTTGAAAAGATTGGAAGGGATAACTTTAAACCTGGTGATGTGATTATTGCTAATCATCAAGCTGTATGCGGACAACACCTCAATAATGTGTGTATATATATGCCTTTCTTTTTTAAAGGAGAACTCATTGGTTTTCCCATTGTGCGAGCTCATTGGGTAGATGTTGGAGGAATGAGCACTGGTTTTGGAGCATCGACAAATGTCGTTGATCCATGGATGGAGGGGCTTCAAATGGATCAGCTAAAGATCTATGAAGCGGGAGAACCAAAAAAGGACCTCCTTAAGCTTATCTCTGATAATATCAGATATCCTGAGTCTTCTATGGGAGATATGAGGGCACAGATTGCTGCGTGCCAGCTGGCTATAAGAAGGCTCGACGAGTTGTTTAATAAATTTGGTAAAGAGGTTGTATTGAACTGTGTTGAAAGGATCTTTGCTGATACAGAAGCAAAATGCAGAATGATAGTTGAAAAGATACCTGATGGGGTTTATGAGGCTGAAAGTTTTATGGATAATAATGGCTATGATAAAGATGTCCCTCTTAATATAAGGGTGAAGGTAATTGTTTCAGGCAGTGATATGACAATTGATCTTTCAGGTTGTGATCCTCAGAACAAGGGCCCTTACAATTCACGAACACTTGCTGGAGCAAGGGTTGCATATAAGGCCCTTACAATGCCGCTTGATCCTGTGAATGAAGGTTCCTTTAGTGCCCTTAAGATTATTATTCCCGAAGGCAACTTCATGATGGCAAGATATCCTGCGGTTATGTCTGGCTGGAGCCTGCCAATCCCAACAGTGGTTGATACAATCCTTAAGGCCTTGGCCCCTGCTATACCTGATAGGATTCCTGCTGGTCACCTTGGTTATTTAGGTGGAACAGTAGTCTTTTTTGGATATGATCCAAAGAAGAAAAAGAATTTTGTTGTTCAAAGTATTGAAGGAGGTGGATGGGGAGGAAGGCCTTTCGAGGATGGCGAGTCAGCATCTGTCTCAATCTGCCAAGGAGATGTTAGAAATGCACCTATTGAAAATATAGAGCTAAAATGCCCTGTCATTGTTGAAGAAAGGGTTCTTCGTCAGGATTCAGGAGGGGCAGGGAAATTCAGAGGTGGATTGGGACTTGATACAAAGGTTAGAAATCTTGTGGAAGGGAGGTGGAACCTACTTCAAACAGGCAGAAGAAAATGTCCTCCATGGGGGCTTTGGGGAGGAAAACCCGGTGATATATCTGATTGTTTATTAATGCCCCCTGGATCATCCGAGTGGAGAAGCGTTGATGTTGCATTTTATCCTGTCCCTGCCAATTCAAGGGTGATTGTTAGGACTGCTGGTGGAGGTGGGTGGGGAAATCCTTTGGAAAGGGATCCCGAAAAAGTAAGGATGGATGTTATGGAAGGATTCGTTTCTCTTGAAAAGGCAAAAAGTGAATATGGGGTTGTCCTGAGAAGAAGCCCAAATCAGATGGATTATGAGGTTGATATAGAGGAGACGCTTAAACTTAGAGAGAAGATGAAAAAAGGGGAGTAAAAAGATGCCATTAATTGATGAACTTGCAAACTTCATTTCAGAATTGGGAATTGAGGATCTATCCGAGAAAACAATGGATCATTTAAAACTCCATATCTTCGACTCACTTGGAGCCCTAATGGCAGGGTCACTGACTGAAGAGGCAAAGGTCCATAAAGAATTAATAAATAATTTTATCGGAGAAAAGGATATAAAATATATTTCAGTTCCAGGGTTTGAATCTTCAGCTCCGCTTCCATATGCTACATTTCTATCAAGCATTTCAACCCGTTTGACTGAAACGGATGATATTGATATTTCTTCTTGTGTAACACCAGGTTCAGTAGTTGTTCCTTCTGCCCTTTGTACAGGAATTTTCCTCGATAAGAAAGGTAAAGAATTTATTGAAGCTACACTTTCGGGCTATGAGATGATGACGAGGCTTGGGGCTGCTATCAATGGTGCTGAAATTATTTATAAAGGGATATGGACTACTTATCTTTTGGCGGCTATTGGGACATGCACGGTTGTCTCAAAAATTATAGGATTAAATAAAGATCAAATAAAAAATGCTTTAGCCATCTCATTAACACTTTCAAATGGACTTTCAGGCAGAATAAAGGGTGAGTATACATCGAGATGGCTTACCTTCGGATGTGCAATACATAATGGGATCCTTTCAGGTTTTTCGGCATCGAAAGGTTTTTTAGGAGATTTAGATATCCTTGATAAAGGGTTTCAATCGATCTATGGATTAAAGATTAATCCAGAAGTATTGATGGGTGGGATACAGAAGCAATTTCAGATTGAAAAGATAAATATAAAGCCTTACTGCACAGCAAGACAGGCGCTCTCCTCTATCGAGGCATTTAGGTATATAGTTAAGTCTTACAAGATAGATCCTCAAAAGATTGATGAGATTGAGGTTTACGTCCCAAGGCAGTATTGCCAGATGATAGATAGAAAAGAGTTTCCCGAAGATAGAACAGCATCCATTGTGAGTATCCAGTATCAATTAGCCATCTCAGCCTATTATGAAGAAGACCTTTACGATATTGAAAGGACATCTTTAAGGTATGAGAAAAAGGTTCGAGAACTCATGGAGAAGATAAAGGTCTCTCCATCTGATCATCTAACATCTATTTATCCTCAGAAATGGGGTGGAAAGGTAGCAGTGAAAATCGCTGATAAAAGGTATGAACATGAGGTTTTAAGCCCAAAGGGAGACTCAGAAAATCCTATGACCTGGGAAGATGTGGAAGAAAAAATAAGAAGGATTACACGAGGAAGAATTGATTATAAGAGGATTGAGGGATTAAAAAATTTAATCAATAATCTTAACAGTTCATCTGACTTAAAGGAATTACTCTGGGTATTAAGCCTTCCATCGAGTTAATCGACTCTCAATGATGCGGATCCCTTGGGTCGTACATATCCCAACAACGACTACCATAAAGAGCCCTGCAAATACATCTGAAAATCTAAGCCTTGCCCCGTAATAACTGATATGAAAACCGAGGCCGGCGTTGCTTGAAAATAGTTCTCCAATGATAACACCAATCAAAGCCCTGCCAATAGCAAGTCGAAGACCTGCAATAATCATAAGGAGTGCCCCTGGCAGTATGATTTTAAAAAAGAGGTCAATAGAACGTGCATTAAATGATCGGGCACAGCGTATAAGAACAGGGTCAATGTTTTTAACACCTGCCATTGTATTTATGATGACCTGAACAACAGAAAAGAGAAAGGCAAGGGCAATAATTGCCTTTGTCCCGATTCCTAACCATATAATAAAGAGTGGCCAGAAAGAGACAAGTGGTGTTGAGTATAAGACCCATATGAATGGATCAAGTGCATATTCTGTATGTCTGCTCCATCCCATTGCAACGCCAAGTGGAATACCAATTGCAGCAGAAGCCCCAAATGCCACGATTAATTCCCATAGGCTTGTTCCTAAATCCCTAATAAGCTTACCACTCATAGCCCAGTTCTTTATTGCAATAGCTACGTTTATTGGACTGCTTATAAGTACGGGGTCAACAATTCTAAATCTTGATAAGATTTCCCAGATTAATGCAAAACCAAATAGACCCAGAAGCCCAAGGATTATTGAATCATATTTTCTGTAAATATTTTTAACAAAGATTATTCAGATCTCCCTCCTTCCTTTGCCGACATATTCTTCGATTCGACGGATAAGATCTACTGCCACAAATCCAAGAAGACTAACGACTGCTATAAGGGCAATCAATTCTGTTGAACGAAATGAATTTCCATATAGGGCTATCTGTCCACCAAGTCCTTCTGTAGAGGCATACATTTCACTTACAACCATTCCAAGCAGCCCACGGCCCACACCCAATCTTATTCCTGCCATCATAGGAGGAATAGCCCCTGGAATTAGAACCTTTTTAAAGACATCCCATTCTCTTCCACCAAATGATCGAACTGCCTTTATCAGGATTGGGTCTATCTCTCTTATTCCAACAGCGGTATTTACAAGTATCGGGAAAACTGCGCCAAGAAATACCACTGCTATGGTAGCTCCCAGTCCAACTCCGAACCAGACAACAAGCAATGGCAACATAGCCATGCGGGGCATTGTATAGATGGCCATAAAAAGGGGATCGAGTAAAAGGCTTAAGATACGATAACGCCCCAGTATAACACCTAATGGTATTCCAATAATAAGGGAGAGGAGAAATCCTAAAATAAATTCTTTTAAACTTATTCCAAGATGAGGAAAGACTTCACCCGATATTGCCAATTCAATGAATGCCTTTGCAACGAGGCTCGGCCTACTTATATCTGCAACCTTTACAATTCCCAGTGGAGTAGCAATCTCCCATAGGATTAGAAAGGCTACTACGCCAATAGTACCGATGAAGAAACGTTTCCACCTTTCCATTATTTAATCCCTCTCCCTCCGACCTCCCTTTTGACCTCTTCCTCCAATAGATCCCATATATGTCTTCGAAGATGGACAAATTGTGTTTCATCTTTAATAGAGAGCTTTCGAGGCCTTGGTAAATCAACAGGTATAATCTCTTTTACCCTGCCGGGCCTGCCACTCATCACTACTATTCTATCTGCGAGATAGACTGCCTCATCAATACTATGCGTAACGAATAGCACGGTCTTTTTATCCTGTTCCCAGATTCTTAAAAGTTCTACCGACATAATTTCACGGGTTTGGGCATCAAGTGCAGCAAATGGTTCATCCATAAGAAGGATATCAGGGTTTACAGCTAAGGCACGGGCAATTCCAACCCTTTGACGCATGCCTCCAGATAGTTGGTGTGGATAGTGTTTTTCGAATCCTTTTAAACCAACCATCTGAATATAGTGATGGGCAATCTCTTTCATCTGAGCTGGTGTGTATTTTTTATGGAGTTCAAGACCAAGCATCACATTACCTTCAACAGTCCTCCAGGGAAGAAGGGCGAACTCTTGAAATACCAGTGCTCTATCGTGCCCTGGCTCCTTTACTGTTTTTCCATTTATGAATATCTCTCCCCTACTGGGAGGGATTAGTCCGTCAACAACAGAAAGAAGGGTGCTCTTTCCACAGCCACTTGGTCCAACAATCGTTACAAATTCCCCTCTCTGAACCTTTAAATCAAAGTCCTCAACAGCAACAAGTTGTCCCCCAGTAGGTTGTGAAAAGATTACAGTAACTTTACTCAGGATTATATGATCCAATTATTTTATCCCTCCAAATAGATTAATCTCCTACTTACGCCATTCATTCTGTGACTTAATGAATGAATCATCAAGCCACCTGCTATTGGGCCAGGGCTCTTTTACATCTCCTGCCTCCACAGTTATTTGCCAGAAAACTTTTAGACCTTTTTGTGGGAGACGGCCATCAGGATGCCATTCGCTCTGGATTTCATCAATTGCCCGTCGACAATATTCAACCTTGAATTTCAGTTGTTTATTTGCAATCTTCGAAGCGTCATCTGGATTTTTCTTTATCCATTCAATGGCCTTTGATGTAGCTCGAATAAAAGCCTTAATAGTGTTTGGATTCTTGGAAATAAAGTCCTCCTTTGCATAGACAACATGAGTTGGCCAATCAGGGGCTATCTGTTCCTTTTGACTCATAAGCTTCACAAATCCTTTCTCAGCTGCCATATAAGAGAGAGGTACTGGAAAGATAGCAGCATCGATCTGTCCAGCTTCCATTGCAGGTAGAGCATTTACTTGACCTCCTAACTGAAGGATCTTCACATCTTTTTCAGGATCCAAACCAGCACTTCTTAGTGCGTATCTTGTAAGAGAATCAGTTAATGACCCATATTTTGATACAGAGTAACGCCCTCCTTTTGTATCAGCGATAGATTTAAATTTTGGTAAAGCATACCATTCAAAATAAGGCATATTATATCCTGCCCAGAATGCCTTAAATTTTTGTCCTGAAGAGATGGCCGAGACAAGACCTGTAAGTGAGGCAATATTTATATCGACTGTTCCTGCTGCAAGGGCTTGAAGTACGTCAGCATCACCCCGAAAGGCTAAGACCTTTGCTTCGACGATTCCTTCTTCTTTAAGAAATCCCTTCTGTTCCGCAACCCATGCAGGAAGAAATGAGATTGAAGCAACTGGAATTCCTATATTTAATTTTGTTATCTCAGGTTTAATAATGGGACTTGAAGAGGATTCTCCAATGTTTGCTAAAAAATTTAAGAATAAGGAAAAGAAAAGTAAAATAGTAACTCTCAGTATGAATAGATTTTTCGTATCTCCCCTCCTCCTTAATTTTTTACATTACTTACGCCATTCATTCTGTGTCTTAATGAATGAATCATCAAGCCACCTGCTATTGGGCCAGGGCTCTTTTACATCTCCTGCCTGAATAGCAATCTCCCAGAAAACCTTCATCCCATCTTGAGGTAATCTACCATCTGGATACCATCCATCCTTTAACTCTTCTACTGCCTTTCGGGCGTGTTCGGGTTTGTATTTTAATTTATTAACAACAACCTGAGCTGCCTCATCAGGGTTTGCTTTTATCCAATCCATTGCCTTTGTAGTTGCCCGAATATATGCTTTTATTGTATTCGGATTTTTAGAAATGAAGTCTTCCTTTGCATAAACTACATGTGTTGGATACTCTTTGGCAATATCCTTCTGGCTCATTAATTTAACAAAACCTTTCTCTTCAGCAATATATGTATTGGGAAGGCTAAGGATTGCTACATCGAGCTGACCTGATGAGAGGGCTGCAAGAAATTGAGCCTGACCACCGAGCTGAAGTATAGTAACATCCTTTTCAGGATCAAGCCCTGACTTTCTTAGTGCATATCGGGTTAGAAAATCTGTCAAAGAACCAAATCTGCTTACACCATAGCGGCCTCCTTTTGTCTCGGCAATTGATTTATATTTTGGTAGTCCATACCATGCAAAATCTGACATATTATATCCTGCCCAGAAGGCCTTAAATTTTTGTCCTGATATAATTGTATTTACAAGTCCAATGAGAGATGCGACACATAGATTGATTGTTCCACTTGAGAGGGCCTGGACTGTTGGTGCATTGCCCTTAAAGACAAAGATCTTAACGTCATTTATTCCTTCAGCCTTAAAAAAACCTTTATGCTCCGCAGCCCAGTTTGGAAGAAATGATGGATCAAGATCTGGAACCCCTATCTTAAGCTCAGTTTGTTCAATTTTACTCGATGAGGAATATGATGGAAATGATGTAAATACAAAAAACATAGGTAAGATGAAAAGAAATGAGATTTTCAAAAAAGATTTAAAGTGATTTTTTCTCATAAGATTTTCCTCCTCGTATAATATATTTTATTTCTTAAAATCCCTTTGATATTTATTCAATGTTTTCTTGCGGAGATCCCGGATATAGTCAAGAATATCCCTGTTTGATAAAAATTTATTCCTATCATATTGATTATAGTGAATCATTTCAGGTAACTCTCTTCTTACCCCCTTTTTTTGTTCTATATCAGGATAGCCAATCGGAATAATCGTATAAAGGGTCATTACATCAGGGACATTGAGTATTCGTTTAAAACCATCCTCAATATGTATCGTAACCCATTGTGATCCAAGTCCAAGGGATGCTGCTGCTAAATGAATGATAAATGAGACTATCGCTAGGCCATCTGTAAGATGGGATTGATGTCGTCCAAATGTATGGCCACCCATTACAGTTGCCCACTGTTTACGTCCGTCACCCAGAACAACAATCAGGACAGGGGCTTCTGCCCAGCTTTGGCGCGATCTTATCTGTTTTAATTGTTCTTCAGGGGTTCCTTCTAATTGATACGCAGGATGCCTTAACTCAGGAATTCTCATCTGTTCCATCCAGAAGTTATAATCACAATTAAGCTCTTCCTGATAATGCTTAAATAATCTCTTTTTGATTTCAGGATCGGTTACTACAATGAATTCCCAAGGTTGAGCATTTGCCCCTGACATAGCCCATCTTGCAGAATCCAAAATTTTTTCTACAACCCCTTCGGGTATTGGGTCAGGTT
>JBBIOI010000133.1:0-8943 GCA_037443425.1 Deltaproteobacteria bacterium | reverse complement strand
GCAAGACAGGGACTGTATTGAGAAAACAAGCCTTCTAGCTGAGAAACATTACCAACCCCATTTATAGAGCAAAGAGAAATCGTTTCATCCTCAAGTATTATTTCACCAGAAAGAGCATCAAGGATACTTTCAGCAATAAGAAATCTACCGGGGTCTCTTTTTAGTAGCCAGAGTGTCTTTCTTCCCCAGGTCTTTCGAGATGTTCCATTAACTTCTCTTAGTTCCAATCCCCTCATCTTTAAAGGAAAAGGAACCGGTATCCCAACATAAAGTTTTCCTTCTTTTCGATCCGTTACCAGTATACATTTCATTTCTGAATGGTATTTGACTCCATTTCTTAAGAAGTAATTTCTTACAATCTCTATCTTTTCTGATTTCATTAAGATTCCCTTTTGATAAAATTCCCTAACCCAATCAACTGAATCATTTTTCAATTCATGACGAGGTTTCTTAATCGGAGGGGTAATATATGTCGAAGGTGAACCATCAAGCTTTTCTAAAGCTTCTTTAAACCCTACTCCATAGTAGAGCATGGCAAACTTGATAATGTCGCCACTCTCCCCGGTTCCCCAGTCCTTCCAATACCAACCCCTATCACCACGCTGAACGTAAAAAGAAGGATGCTTCTCCGACCGGAGAGGAGAATAAAACATAGCTTTATCTCCCCTTTTCCAGTCGGGTCTAAAACCCATGGACTCAAGATAAGAGATGAGGTCTATATTCTTCAGCCTCTCGATCTCCTCTCTCTGCATGAATGCCTCCCTCCAGTAGAATTTTCCCTATTGAATCTACAATTTCAGGTTCAATCAGTAGCTGCTTGATAAATTTCCCTTTCTTATTGTAAAGCTTGATTGATACATATTTTTTCCCTTCTTCCGTCGAAACCATCTGAATGCGATACTTACGTCCATCGAATTCTACGTTACCCCAGATTTCTCCAGGGGTTAAACGATATTTTCCGAACCTAAAACCAGTCTTCTGCTTCGAAATTTTCTCCATTCTAAACCTCCATAGTGTAGTAGTCTGTTAAATTCAATATGGCAACTCTATAGAAATTAAATTCCACACTTTCTTCGAAACCAGAAATTCTTCGCTTAGGGATTGCACAAAGAAGAATATCACCGTCTTTAAGCTCAATTTCTTTTTCCTTCTCGTTTTTGATTTTTCGCTTGAATATGCGAGAAAGATATCTTGCTGATTTACAGTCGATCATAAAAATTTGGGCATGAGGTAAAAGGCATTCGAACTCATCTTTGCTCATTTTTTTCACCATTGCATAACAATCAGGCTTAAGCATCAAAGGAGAAAATGTAGATGAAACATATATTGCCATTTTTTCCCTCTTCTCTTAAATTACTTTGTTTATAAATATTCCTTTAGGCAGGCTAATTTTTCTCGAATAGCCTTCCCTGTTTAAGACATCAAGAAGCTTTTCCGATGGAATCGAAATCGGAGAATAGACCCCGTTTTTTTCTATACAAAACAATATATCCTTCATGGCGTTTAAACCTCCTTTCCATTTACTGTATTACTTTCAAGCTGGGTCTTTAAATCAGTTAAAATTTGTGTAAGCTCACCAAGTTTTTTTTCAGTATCTTTTAAAATTTCTTCAAGGTTATTGGCAGCAAAAGATAATCTTTTAGCTATCCCCTCAATTCCATGAATAAATATTAAATTCTGCAAATTTCCACCTCCTTTTGGGAAAAGAAACAGGGATTATAAATCGGCTCCCTGTTTCTTTTCCCATCTCAGGTTAAATTGCTTAAAACTAATTAAAAAAGACAAAATTGAACAGGTTTGCCCTTAGCAATTTCGTCTATATCCCCGTATTTAACTTCAACAGTAGATTGCTTCTTTCTTCTTCCTTCAACAATCGAAACTTTAACCACAACATTCTTATCAAACACAGAAGCCTTTGTATCGATTTTTTCGTGTTTCCCAACAGAAACATTACTAAAACCTTCAAAAATCCTTTCTTTCTGAGATAAACCAAGCTGGATCTCAAGTTCTTTCTTTCTGAATGAAGCCCATGCAGCCTCTGCCCCCTGATAGGAACCTCCATCAACAAGAAGCCTTCCCATTTCTTCAATTATTGAATTCGTATCTACCGCAAATTCAGCAAGCCCTTCAGGCAAATCTCCTTCAACCACCAGCGCGACCTCAAGTTTCTTTGCAATAAGCGAAAGAGCTGCCTCTTGCATTGTTCCCTCATAGCAGAGGAAGTAAACCTTTACAGGTTTCTCCTGACCTATCCGCCAGGATCTGCGGGCTGCCTGCCTTAGAGTAAAAATTGAGTATCCTGTCTGAAAGAAAACAACCGTTGGAAATGCGTAAAGGTCAAGACCTGTCTTTACAAGCTCGGCATTTACCAGAAGAACATCCACTTCAGAGGCGTGTTTCTCGATCCATGCCTCCCTCTTTATAGGCTCAACTGAAGCATCAAGGCTTCCTACCCTGAAACCAGAAGACCTGAGAACCTCTTCAAGCCTAGGCCTAATGTCCCTCCTTCCTGTAAAGACAAGGTAACAGAGAACTTTTCGCCCGAGACTCACTTCATCCTTAACCAATTTTATCAGTTCTTTCTCCTTTGGAAGAAGTTCTTCAGGTTCTATGAGGGGCGCATAGATTGTATCTACAACCTCTCCTCCCCTGTCTTTTACTTTTACCTCTTCATCAAAGAGAACACATGAGTCAGGGTAACTCAAAAGTGCCTGAAGCATTGAAGAAACAACCTTCATCCCGTGCTTCTTGATCGCACTTCTTAGGCTTGACTCAAAGGCGTTGTAATTAGTCTCTTGAATCTGATTCATTTTCAAAGTAATAACGTTTTCCTCATAAGGCGGAAGCCCATCAATTACATCTGCAAGCCTTACAAAACAGGTCCTCTCAAGAAGATACTTCCCTATAACAAGAGGAGATACCCCGGGCTTCTTCCTCATAACCGCTGATTTTTTACGACCACGCCCGAAGTAGGCATCTTCCTCCTCAAGCTTTCTCTCCCATTGAAACACACCATAAACTTCTATCCATTCTCTGGTATTACTGTAAGAAAACCCATCTCGTCTTAAGATTTCGGGGTTCATTCTGTAAAGAAGGTAAAATAGGTCGTCAGCATAACCTCCGTTAAGCGTCCCCGTAAGACAAAGACATTTCTCATTGCCCCGTAGAAGCATTCCCATGGACTGCCCCTGAAGACTTCCACCGGCCTTAAAATCATGCACTTCATCAAAAATCACCATGTCAAAGAAACCCTTGAGATACTTTTTAATAAACTCTGAAGGTGGATATCTCCTTAGACCTGGATCTGCCTGCCAGAGGGCTTCTCCACATTCACAAAACCGTTTCCTTCGCTTTAAATCTTCCCACATTAAATAGGCCCCTCCGTTCTCGTCATTCTTTCCAGTCCTGGGAATATAACCACATCTGGGACATAAGGGATAGCCATCTCGCTTAGACCTGACAGCAGCAGGCCTCCAGCCATAGCCCAGTTTAAGCCTTTCCTTGGAAATTACATAGACCTCATGAGTTTGAGGTCTCCCTTTAACAGTTCTTAGCCCTTTAAGAATAGAAATTACATTTCTTACCGAAAGGTTAATTACTTTTACCTCAGGAATTGTTATTCGAGCTTCGCGAATCCATTTCTCAACAAGATGTGTTGGACAAACAACAAGAACCCTTTGAGGAACAGAAGACATAAAGATTGCCGAAAGTGCAATCATCGTCTTTCCAGTCCCCATCTCACCACAGATAAACAGATGATTAATATTTTCTTTGTAAAGAGCTTTCGACATTGCTTTAATTATTTCTGCCTGAACAGGAAAGGGTTTTCTCAAAAGAAGGGGGAATTTAGGTTCAAAGTCTTCTATTCCCTCAGGATTTATAGGATTGTAGACATAGGAAAGCATCTGGTCAACTCTGGAAACCAACCTCTCCCCATATTTCTCGAGAAACTGCTTTAATTCCATCTTTCTCCCTCTTTCGTGCAAGAATTTTATTACCTATAAGGGTACAGATCTGGTCATCATTCCAGTTACACTGATACCCTGAAATACCACCCCAGCCTTCAAGCTCCTCAAAATACCCCTCATTAAGCAGAAGCTTCTCAATCCCTGGAATTAACTCAGGGCAAAACGGGATTTTCCGTTTTGAAAGCCCAAGCGCCAGGGCATTAAATTTTTCTTCAGGAGAAACCCAGAAAATAATGCTTTCCCCAATTTTCTCTGAACGAATAAGACCATTTCGCTTCCCATAACCCACAGGAACTATTCGAAACTTCATTGCCTCACCATAATACCTTTCAAGCTCACCAATCCCAGAAACTTCAATGTACTTGCCCGAAGCAATCCCGGCTAAAACTGCCTTAACTTCCTGGATTGCTCCATACACAGAAAGTAATTTTACATACTTACTACCCCATATATTGTGGTAAAGTCCCATATCAGAGATGCAGGTTACCCCTCCCATCTTCACTCTTTTTAGGTCATCTAATGTCATACCAGTTTCCTCCTTCTTCCATTACCCTTATTCCAACAGAATAAGTATTCTTCGTTATCTCTTTCTTTGATTCCTCATCAACCCACGTGGTTGTTATACGGTCAGAAAATCCTTTAACGAGTATGAACCCTCCATCATCAGTTTCAATCTTTCCATCAAGCAATCCCGCGGTAAGGAGAGAAACTAAATGTCCCTTTCTAAGAGGAAGAAGAGGTTTTAACCTGAACCTATTTGATGAACCATAAAGCTTCTTTAACTCAGCTATTAAACGGGGACGAAATTTCTCAATCTCCTCAAGCGTAACTCCTTCTCCACATTGAAATACCCTGGGTCCCTCGGTTGAAGGGATGGTATACTTGCAGTGAGATAAAATTTCTCTACCATAGGGTAATTCAGGGTAAGGTGGAGGAGAAACTTCCCTATCACCTCTTCCCTTTACACCAAAGAGAACCACTTGCTTGAACTTAACAAATTCCTCTTCGGGAAATCGAAAAATCCTTACCTTTTTAAAATTAACTGAAATCCATTCCCTGTTCCTCCGATTATTAAAAAGACTTTCGGGAACAAGGAATATAAGAATACCTTCTTCACACAACCATTTGATTGCATGACGCAAAAACTTCATCTCTGTCCTATCATTTTCTTCATTTGAATAAGGAGGATTAAGCCAAAGCAATCCCATTGAACCTAAAGGATTGATTCTTGCTTCAAAAATCGAACCATGAACAACATAATCAAGAGTATTCGACGCCTTTAAAAATCTCTCATTATCCAATTCAATCCCATAGGTAACTACTTCACTAAATAACTCAGAACGTAGATATCTTATCGCCTCCCCTTCACCACAACACGGATCCAAAACATGAATTTTCTCCTCTGTATCAACATTCAGAAAATTACAGATACGATGTAAAGCTTCAAATGGTGTTGGATAAAAACCCATTTTTACTTCTGAAGCTAACCTCGCCATAATTACCTCTTACCTCCAAATCAATATCTCTCGTACCTGCTTTCGCCAATAACGAAATTGTCTACCAGGGAAAGACCAACAAGAGAGCAGGCATCCATCAATCTTTTCATCATCTCTTTATCAGTAAACGATGGCGTTGGATCTCCTGTCGGGTGGTTGTGAACAGTAATAATCTTTGAAGCTCCTATAAGTAGCGCAGGTCTTATAACATCTGCAGGTTCAAAATACGCACAATTTATAGAGCCTTTTGCTACTAGATACACTCCAAGAACCTTTAATTTCTCGTCAAGGTAAATGGCGTAAAGCTCCTCCTGAACACTTTTACGAAGAAACCCAAATGCCTTAAATACGCTTTCCGGATTATTTAGAACCATATTAGAAGGAATCCCATAGGGAATCTCTCTATCTGAAACCTTTAATTTCACCCTTTGCAAAAACATTTTCTCCCTCCTTACGGAAACAAAAACCCCGATAAAAACTTCATGTTTACAAAAATCAAATCTTTCGTTTTTACCGGGGTTTATAAAATGTATTTTTACTTAATTACTTCGTAATTTAATACCTGAACCTCAATAACATCTTTATTTGCTTGATTGAATTGCTCAATCTCATATTCAAAATCAGAAAAAGAAGCATAGTTTTCTAAAATTTTAATTTTTAATGTTGCTACATACTCCATCTTCTTATCTCCTATTCACTTAGTCATTCTCCTTATCCTTTAAATAATTTTTTCATACTTTTCTAACCAGCACTGAAATACAGTAAGACCAAGCTATTTTTTCTCTACCCCAGTTTCGCTTTATACACTCCTCTACAATCTAATCCTCAATTTCATCTATCTGAAACTGAGAAAATTCTACATCGGCGTCAAACTCAAAAAAAATCCTTCATACATCCTCACTAATTGGCTATGCCTCTTCCTCTTCTTCAGAATAGAGCTCAGACCATAACTCATAATTGTAGGTCTTGAGCCACTCAATTGCCTCCTTATCCTCATGATAATCATCAAATACTTCTCCATTCTTTATACTGGCAATTCCTCCAAAACACATTCCCGGTTCAAAATAAAAGAGCTTAAAGAGCAAATCGGGATAAATCTGAGAAATCTTGGCTAATCCTTCAATAGGGGGTCCCCATGGAGAATCAAATACATAACAAACTTCATTTTCATTCTCCGATACAATTTCAGCCTCAACATCCCACTTAATTCCCCAGTTCCTAATAGCCCAATCATACCAATCTTCTGCTCCATATTTCTCTTTAAATCTATTTATCCTATTTTGAAACTCCTCCTCTGATTCCTCAGCTTCTCTACGAGGCGGAGAGGAATACTCCAATAATTCTTCCGGCATGGGGAGAAAAGAGTTTAAACTAAACCCCGTACCTTCTCCCTTGGCCTTCTCAATAAAGGTATTGAGCTCTTTATCTTCACCCTTTACCCATAACTCGTTCGTACACCAGTTGGGCATTCTTCCTCCTCCTTTCCAAATTAATATCTATACAACCCTGTTTTAACCGTAAATATCGATAAAAACACCATGTCTTTCCTTCGCCATTTTGGCAAATTCATGAGTAATTAGTTTCCTTAACTTTTCTGCAATCATTTCTTTTCTTTCTTCATTATCGGTCTCGTTCTCATCGAGCCATTTAACTTTTAGCTTAATTTCTAATTCTCCATACGTCATTTTCCCCTCCTTATACGTAAGTATCAATGAAAATACCACTGTAGTCCATTCGAACATCCTCTGCAATCATCGCTCCTTTGCTCAGATCGAACCACTTAATTTTAACCCTGATTTCTAATTCCCCAATCATCTCAGCCTCCTTCCGTAAATCAGTAACAAAGGTAGCTAATAAATTCATTTCCTTGTTTCTTCGCTATTTTTATATCCTTGACTAAATTTTTCTTTACATCTTCTGAAATTTTGTCTCCGATTTCTTCGAGCATTTCCTCCAAATCATCGACTCGCACTTCTGTCAACCCTGTTCCATCAAACAATGGTTCTAAAAAGCCTGTGTTTCTTTCCAGCCACTTTACTACCTCAACATCGTGCCACATATCAAAAGTGGCATCCGCGGTTTTAATATTTATTACCCTATGCGCTCTTACACTCATTTTTTCCCTCCTTCTGTATTTTATTCTTACCTCTGATAGTCCTTCCTTAAAGCCAATATCTTCCTTTTCACCTCCTTTGTTTTGCCAAGAAGTTTAAACTCAAGATAATTGTTTGGACCACCCGTATAGTCTTCCATGTGTTTAATATTCCGGTAAAGGACCTTTCCCCATGCTGCTTCTGGAAAATTCTTATTCATAGAAACATAGACTCCATTTCCTTCTGACCACATTCCCATCAGAATCAGGTCGCCACTTACAGCAATCCCACCAGGATTGAAATTTATTTTATACTCCTTGAGCTCTAAAATCTGGGCAAGTTCTTCCATGGCCTTTATTCCAATACTTCTAAACCTTTCTTTAAAAGATTCATTGTATCTACCGTTTTCTTCATTCATCATTAAAGCTGCAAGCTTTTTTAAATTCTTCATTTATTTCTCCTCCTTGTTAAATAAAAATAGAAGACCCCGATGAAATAAATTTTGTTCATCGGGGTCAATTAGTCGCCCAACAGGGGCAGGGGAGAAATTTGAACTCAATTTAAGGCTTTGATAGTTTTAATATAATCTCCCCTTTCAAATCTTCCTCACAGCACCCATCTTAAAAACTCACTCCTAAAATAATTTTACATCCACCTTCTCCTCAGTATTATCATTTCATTCCTTTTTCTATTTTGGTCTTCTTTTGACTCCCAAATCAATGAAGATTCAACATAATTCAATTCTGAATAGCTTTCTAATAAATCTCTTTTTCTATCCATAACTTTACCTCCCTGAAAATAATTCTTGCTTCCTTTTCGCTGAAAACAAAAAGACCACAAAGGAGATACATCTCCAAAATTCTCCATGTGGTCCTATTCGAAGGAAAACCTTCTACCCAAAATTATTTTCTATAATAGTATTACTGCGTTTTACTAAAAATTTTCTACGATTACTAAAAATTAAATGCAGAGTTTTATTAAATCACCTCGAAACCGATACACTCCAAGAAAAGATCCTGCTCTCCCCGGAATTGTCCTTAACCGTTAACTTCACATTATAGTTTCCACTCTGATTATAATGTGCATAACCAATACGACTCTTCGAAGTCTCACCATTGCCAAACTCCCAATAATACGATACTACTTTACCATCAGGATCAGTACAGCTCGGCATAAACTTCGTATAACCATAAGAAGGATAATCCTGATAATCCATCGTACAGCTCGGTAACTGATTGGAATTAACCGTTAAATTAAACTGACCCAACACAGAACGACCATAATTCGTTAAACCTGAAAAATTAATCTGATAATCACCAGCACTGTTAAACGGTATCACAACCTGACTGCGATTCTGTGCCACCTGTGTCGTCCCTACAGACCACA
>JBBIOI010000132.1:0-8969 GCA_037443425.1 Deltaproteobacteria bacterium | reverse complement strand
AAACTTGCCTATTACTATATAACTTAATAGGTTGAAATATGTCAAGAATGAAATTTATTCATCTTATTATAGATTTCTTGGCTCAGACTCGTAAAATGACATTTTAAGTGAAAAAAATTGTATAAAATTAAAGAGATTTTATTAAATAATGGAATATTTAAATAAAAATTTGAAAATAATTGAAAGCTCTGAAAAAGTATTAAAAACTATTCTTATAGACTGGGGAGGTGGGGTGGAAAAGCCTTCGAGCGGTTGCCAATAATAATACGGCACCATTGATTAATACCTTGAAATTACTTGATTTTCTTTAAAGCGATTTTAAACAATTTAACTTCTTAATGTCCGCATTAGAAGAGTTTGAAACCCTACCTCCCCAGTAAATTCAGAACTTTTTCAGACCCTTTAATTTTTTTCTTGACAAATTTATATATATAATATAATAAGATTATAATTTATTTTAAAAAATAATATATTCATGACACTTCTTTCACAATTTATCCAGTACTTTATTTCAGGAATTACCAGTGGAAGTATCTATGCCGTGATAGGTATATGCTGGAGTGTAGTATATCTTATTTCTAAGGTTATGAATTTTACAACAGGTGAGTTTGTAATGTTAGGAGGGATGTTGACCTGGGGTTTCCACAAAGTTGGCTTAGGACTCGTTTCATCCGGACTTTTAGCTATAGCCTGTTCAATTTTAATTGCAATGGTCTTAGAAAGGATAGCCATAAGACCATTGAGGTATGCTACAGAGATGACTTATATGATGATCACTATTGCTTCAGCTTCTGTAATCAAAGGAATTGTTCTTTTGACAATGGGTTCCGAGACAAGGGGGATTGAGGCATTTATAGGAGAGGGCACAATCCAGATTCTCGGGGCAAATTTGACACCTCAGGTCATTTGTGTAATTGTCCTATTGCTCGTTATCACCTTAGGGCTTTCGCTCTTCTTAAATTACACCTTCTTTGGGAAAGCGCTTAGGGCCTGTGCAATTAATTTCATAGGGTCTCTCCTTGTGGGGATCAGCATCAGTAAATTTAGGCTCTTCTGTTTCGCTCTAGCAGGGGGTTTAGGGGCTCTCACCGGTATCTTCATTACTCCAATTACATTTACAGGATATGGGATAGGCCTCCTTACAGGTCTAAAAGGTTTGGTCGTCTCTATTGTGGGTGGATGGAGCATGAAGGGGACTGTTTTTGCTGCATTGGCATTAGGATTGTTGGAAGGGTATTGTGCAGGGTTCATTTCCGCAGGTCTTAAAGATATCTTTGCCCTATTGGTTATGATACTATTCCTTATTTTTAGGACTATCAAAATTCCACTGAAAATAAAAATAGGGAGAATATGAGGAATAATAGATTCAGGATAATTCTTTCTTGGTTAATAATTGGTTTATTAATTTTTAGCCTGCCCTTTATAATATCCAGCTCCTATGTGATAAATGTCATGTTATTTGTGGCCATTCAAGGGACATTAGCAATTGGGATGGGGATACTCCTTGAACATGCTGGGATATTTTCACTCGCCCATCCCACCTGGTTTGGGCTTGGTGCTTATGTGGCCGCGATTTTGGCTACAAAACAGATTGCCCCTCCGTGGATAGGGATAATAGTAGGTGTATGCTTTGTGGCACTGCTCTCATTTCTCATTGGCGCCCCTCTTCTAAGGTTAAGGGGATATTATATGGCTTGTGCAACATTCGGACTTCTCTTTATCGTGGAGACGGCTTTAGGACAATTAGGTTCTCTAACAGGAGGCCATGAAGGGATGTTAGGCATTCCACCTCTTTCTGTAGGAAAATTTGTATTCGAGACAGATTTCCAATATTATCTCCTCTCATGGAGTCTCTGCCTTTCATCACTCTGGTTTCTAACAAACATCTTCTATTCAAGGGTTGGGCGTGCAATAAGATCTTCGCACGATAGTGAAGTAGCAAGTAAGAGCATGGGTATCAATATCCCTTCGTATAAGCTCCAGATTTTCATATTAACCTCTGTATTGGCTAGCTTGGCTGGTGGCATCTACTGCTTCTATCTCCGTTTTACTATGCCTGGAATGTTTGGTTTTCCTTTGCTAGTCGAACTTCTTACCATGATTATCATAGGTGGTGGGAAGAAACTTTACGGCCCTCTAATAGGGAGTTTGATAACGATATGGCTGCGCGAGTTGATTCATATATATCTCGGGAAGATTCTTCCTGTAATGACTGCTGAAGTAGATGCGATCTTCTTTGGAATAATGATTATTGTTATCATGATCTTCATGCCCCAAGGGATTTCTGGATGGTTAGAAGGGTTAACTCCTTTTAGGAGGAAGATGTTTGGATAACCATCTTTTCCTACTCAGGGTAATTGGGCTACGAAAGCATTTCGGAGGCATTCAAGCCCTCAACGGAGTATCCTTAAATATCGAGGGGAAAAGCATAGTCTCCCTTATAGGGCCAAATGGAGCGGGGAAAACTACATTTATTAATGTGGTAACGGGTATTATTTCTCTCGATAACGGAAAGATATACTTTCAAGGGGAAGATATTGCAGGACTTCCAGCCCATATCATCGCTTCCAAAGGGATTGGCAGGACATTCCAACTTGAAGAACTCTTCCATAGCCTCACAGTTTTAGAAAATGTGATGGTTGGATCTCACACAAGGAGTCATTCTGGTATATTCGCCTGTGGGTTTAAGATAGCTTCTTCTCGGGCAGAAGAAAGAAGAATCCAAGAAGATGGTATGGAATGTCTTAAGCTGGTAGGTCTTGATAGAAAAGCCTCACAGCCTGTCTCCCAATTGCCCCTTGGAGAACGAAAACTGGTCGGTATAGCAAGGGCATTGATGATGAATCCTAAAATTCTTCTATTGGATGAACCTGCAGGAGGATTGGCAGTCCATGAGATTGATAAATTAACAAAATTTCTTTCAGAACTGGTAGAGAGTGGATTGACTCTTTTCATTGTTGAACATAATATGCCATTTGTTATGTCTATTTCTCAACGGGTTATAGTACTTGATTCAGGGACAATAATTGCAGAAGGACCACCCAATGAGGTGAAGACAAATCAAAGGGTTATAAAAGCCTACTTAGGGGAAGAGATTTCATAATGTTTGAGAAGAATGGGCGATTGGGTGAAATAGGATTAGAAATGAAAGATGTCTCTACCTATTATGGAGAAGCCCAGGCTTTGAAGTCCATCGAGCTTTATGTTCATACAGGCGAGGTGGTTTCAATTTTAGGAAGCAATGGTGCTGGAAAGACGACTCTTTTAAGAACGCTCATAGGAATGCTAAGGCCACGATACGGAAAGATTATATTTTGTGGGGTATCTATTGAAGAGATGGAGCCGAATGATATTATCAGAATGGGAATAGCTGGTGTTCTTGAAGGGAGAGAACTTTTTGGAACCATGTCTGTCTATGACAATCTATTACTTGGCACCTATTCTATTAAGGGAAAGGAGAGGAAGAAGATATTTTCTGAAAGATTGGAGATGGTTTTTTCTCTATTCCCTGTCCTAAAAGAGAGACTAAAACAGAGGGCGGAGACACTTTCAGGGGGGCAGCAGCAGATGTTAGCAATAGGTCGAGCTCTCATGGCGAATCCAAAGCTACTTTTTCTCGATGAACCCTCACTGGGACTTTCTCCATTATTGGTCATAGAGATGATGAGCCTGTTGAGTAAAATTGTAAAAGAATGGGGAATTTCTCTTTTACTTGTGGAACAAAATGCCAGGGCAGCATTGAGAATTGCTCATTTTGTTTACATTCTTGAGAGGGGGGAAGTAGTCCTTAAAGGTGGAAGTGAGCAGGTTATCACTAGTCCTGTTATTCAGCGTGCTTATTTGGGAGGATAAGGGATACCCTGCTCAGGAAAGGAGGTGGTTGACGTAAGATCAGACTTGATTAGGACAACATTTTAAGAAACATATTTTAAAAATTATATACGAGGAGGAGATAATATGAGAAAGATAGTATTAATAACAATTATTCTCTTTTTAGGGTTTGTTGTCATCGGTAATGGATACGCTCAGAAACCTTCACCTTATCCCATCGGGTTTGTTTTTGACATTACAGGGCCTGCATCAAATATTGGTATACCAGAAAAGAGGGCCGCAGAAATGGAGATTGAGGCAATAAATGCTTCGGGAGGGATCAATGGCCGATTACTTAATCCCGTCTATTATGACAGTGAGACAGATGCTTCGAAGAGTGTTCTTCATACGAAGAGGTTGATAGATGTAGATAAGGTCATAATATGCGCGGGTTATACCACCTCCGGAGCAACAATGGCCGCTATTCAGGCTGTTGAAGTGGGTAAGACCCCTTTGATTGGCGGAGGATCTTCTGAAAAGATCTGGATTCCCACAAAAAAATGGGTTTTCAGTGTGGTTCCGCGTCAAAGGGAGGCATCGATCCCAATACTTTTAGATACTTTGGTTCAAAAGGGAAGCAAGAAGATTGGCTATATCTATCTTGATAACGTCTATGGACAGACAGGTAAAGAGACCTTTGATTGGGCTGTGAAAGAGATGAAGATAAAGCCTGCAATTATGGAGAAATATGCACCGGGCAGTACGGATGTCAGCCCTCAGATCACCCATATCAAGGCAGCAGGAGCAGATGGACTCCTTATCACTGGCCTTTTGGCAGATACAGTCATGGTAATAAAGGCAGCAAGAAGCCTCGGTTTTACACACCCAATTGTTAGTGATTATGCAGTTGTTGGACCAGAGTTCATAGATCTTGCCGGAAAATATGCTGAAGGCATTGTGAGCACTTCCTTGAAAGCACTGGTAGCACCAGATCTTCCTGATAATGATATTCAGAAAAAGGTAGCTATGGAACTTTATAATAAATACACCAAAAAGTATGGGGCCTTTAGCCTTTATGCCGGTCATGCATGGGACCAGGTTTACCTAATAGTTGAGACATTGAAAAAGGTAGATCATAAGCTGGATCCAGAAAAACCAGTTGACCTCGTAAAGATACGGGAGCAGATACGAGACAACCTTGAAAATATCAAAGGTTTTGTTGGCCAAAACGGGGTTTTCAATTATTCACAAGATAATCACAATGGATTAGGACCAAAATGTTATGTCCCGGTGGTTGTGGATAAGGGTAAGTGGAAACTATATAAATAGAAATAGTTAATAGTGGTCTAAACAAATTTATAAAATTTTGAGATTGAATGATTATTCTGCTTTATTAAATGTAAACTACATAGAATTAAATATAAGATTGTGAGCGGAGGTATGTAATGAATGAGGAACTAATTAAAATCATAGCAGACCTAAAAGAGAAGGAGACCATTGCCATGGTCAAAGACCTGATAGAAGAAGGGGGCAATCCAATGGAGATTCTTAAGGCTCTCCAGCCTGCTATGGAACTCGTGGGGAGTCGATTTGAAAAGGGGGTGTACTTTATTCCAGACCTTTTTATGGCAGGGGAGATAATGAAACAAATATCAGAGATCGTTAAACCACTTCTAAGGAAAGAGATTGAAAAAGCGAAAAAGGGGAAGGTTTTGATTGGCACAGTTGAAGGAGATATCCATGATATCGGAAAGAATATTGTAACCTTCATGCTTGAAGTAAATGGATATGATGTTCTTGATCTTGGGATTGATGTTCCGGTCAATGTATTTGTTGAGAAAATCAGGGAATTTGAGCCCGAAGTATTAGGGTTAAGTGGATTCCTCACATTAGCCTTTGACTCTATGAAAAAAACTGTTAAAGCCTTAGAACAGGCAGGCCTGCGTGATAAGGTGAAGATTATGATCGGTGGGGGACAGATTGATGATGAGGTAAGGAAGTATGTTTGTGCAGATGCATTCGGAAAGGATGCCATGGTAGCGGTTAATTTATGTAGACAATGGATCGGAGGATAACTATGAAAGAAGATGCTATGGAACTTTTCAAGCAAAGGGAAAAGAGGGTCAATGATGCTATAGCCCTTCGGATACCTGATAGAGTTCCCATAATGGTCCTTTTTGGTTTTTTCCCTGCAAAGTATTCTGGGTTTACTGCTCAGGAGGTAATGTATGATCCAGAAAAGATGTTAAAGGCTCAAATGAAAACGCTTTTGGAATTTCAGCCTGATATGGAACAAAATCCATTTGGTATCCGTTTCTTAGGACCTATCCTGGAGGTTCTTGATTTCAAACAGTTGAAATGGCCTGGGCATGGTGTTCCTATAAATTCAACCTATCAGTTTGTAGAGGGGGAATACATGAAGGCTGAGGAGTATGACCACTTTCTCTCAGATCCTTCTGACTTTATGATAAGGAGATATTGGCCGCGCATCTGCTCTTCCTTAAAGAGCCTTGAGAAGCTTAATCCCATACACAGTATCATTACCTACTATATGGGTATTCCTTTTGGATTTGCTCCTTTTAGTTTTACAGATGTCATAGAGGCCCTTGAGACGATCAAAAAGGCAGGCCAAGAATCTATGCGGATTGCTACATACTCACGTATGTTTACTGAACAAGCGAAAGAGGCAGGTTTCCCAATGCAGTTTGGTGCTTTTACCCAAGCTCCTTTTGATACACTTGGAGATTTCTTCCGAGGGACAAAAGGTATCATGCTTGATATGTATCGGAGACCTGATAAGGTAATTCAGGCCTGTGAAAAATTACTTCCATTTATGTTTGAGATAGCTCTTAATGCTACAAAAACCTCGAAGAATCCAAGGGTATTTATTCCTATTCACAAGGGATTGGATGGATTTATGTCTGAAGAGCAGTTCAAGAAATTCTACTGGCCAACGCTTCGAGAATTGATGTTGGCCTTGATCAATGAAGGATTAAATCCATGTCCTTTGTGGGAAGGGGATTGCACCTCCCGCCTTGAGATAATAAAAGATATCCCTGCAGGAAAGGCATGCTATGCCTTTGAAGCGACAGATATGTTTAAGGCGAAGGAGATTCTAAAGGATATTGTATGTATCCGAGGCAATGTTCCCCTTTCCATACTAATGATGGGAACTTCTGAAGATGTTAAGGCATACTGCAAGAAATTGATAGATAATTGTGGTAAAGGAGGGGGCTTTATTATGGATTCTGCTACAGGCCTTGATGATGCAAAACCTGAGAATGTAAAAGTCTTTTTTGAATTTACTAAAGAATATGGTGTGTATTGATTTTTAAAATTTTATCTTTTTATTCTACTATGGAAAGGATTGAAGAGAGATTTAGCCCTTTAAAAGAGAAATGAAGCTAAGAGTATTGAGTCCTCAAGGAAAAGAAGTCTTTATTGGAGAAAATCTTCCAACGGTCCTCATAGGGGAACGTATCAATCCATTTACAAAAGGTCCAATTAAAGCGGCTTTAATGTCAGGAGATATGGGCCCAATATGTGAGGAAGCTCTAAAACAGGTTGAAGCAGGGGCGGATATTTTAAATGTGAATGTAAATGCCTTCGGGATAGATGAGAGTATTGTATTCCCCCAAGTAGTCTCAGAAATAATAAGGACTGTGGATGTGCCACTTTGTTTAGAGAGTAGAAATCCATTGGCACTAGAAAAGACATTGAAGCTTGGTTGTGGCAAACCCATTATTAATTCAGTCACAGGGGAAGAACGGATTTTAGAAGAGATTTTACCTCTGGTAAAAAAATATAATACTGCGGTGGTGGCAATAGCCTCCGACAGCTCAGGTGTCCCAAGAGAGGGTATTGGAAGAGTAAATATTATTCATCATATTATAGAAAAGGCGGAAAAGATGAACGTTTCTTTGGAGGATATCTTATTTGACTGTATTTCGGAATCCAGTGCGGTATTTGATAAAGCAGCGATTGTTACATTAGAAGTAATGAAGACGATTAAACGTGAGTTAGGAGCGAATCTCATTCTCGGAGCAAGTAATATATCTTTTGGTCTTCCCAATCGGAAGGTAATCAATGCAGTTTTCCTTTCTCTCGCTATACAGGCAGGGCTTAATTGTGCAATAGTGAACATAGGTGAAATGAAACCTTATATTATGGCAGTAGATCTTTTAATGGGTCGTGACCAGAGAGCACAGCGATACATTGCTTATTACAGAAAATTTTAGATAGGTGCTATTTTTTGTTGTACTGATAAAACCTTCGACTGACGAGTTATAGTTGAAAAAGATCTAATGAGTTGCAAGATAGAAGATAGCGCTATTACAGTTATAGAGCCACCTCGAAAATATAAAAAAGATAAGGTTGCTATTATTACTTAAATCAATGCCGTGGAAGGAAGTTGATTAAATGGTGTCAGATATTATGAATTTAAGAATTCAAAATATTGGAGCAAGTGGGGTTAAATCTTTATTAAAGTCAAAAATAAAGATTTGACCCCAAAATTTCCATGAGATAGGTTTTCTCAGTGCTCAACGACCTGTGCCGAAGCCTCAAGGCGTCACGCGTCTTCTCTTCGAGAATTTGCCATTTATCCTTGTGAGAGATAGGTTCTCCTGTTTTCGATGATATTGTCTGGGAAAGAAAGTAGTCGTAGAGTCTCAATGCGGTATCGGCCTGTTTAACCTGCCACTCCTCATGCCGTTTTGCCATGTCCGAAAGAAACTGCCTCTTTTGGTCACCATTTAAACGGTTGGAAAGAGGTTCGTTTAAAAAAGTGTAACAATCTGAAACCCACTTCAAATAGTAAGGAATGTATTGAGTTTTTAAGGTTCCTTTCTTGGTCAAAAAAGCTTCATAATTCTTTAACATAACAATCTCTCCAATTATGTAATTTCTGCATAATAATTAATATTTTATCATTTAACCGAATTAATGACCGAAATTCAAGAGTTTTTGGCAAAAAATATCTTGACACTGCCTGTTCACCTATATATAATTTTTTAAAATGTAGAAGAAATTTAAAAGATAATGTTACACAAGGAGGGATGAAAAATGAAGAAAGTAGTCTTTATTTTTTATTTGATCCTATTCTTGATTCAAGGAACAATTGTCACCGTAACCTCAGCGATTGGGTTTGAGAATGTTAC
>JBBIOI010000131.1:0-9035 GCA_037443425.1 Deltaproteobacteria bacterium | reverse complement strand
TTTGAAAGCTGCCCCTTCAAACTCGCTACAGTATTAGATTCTACGCTCATAACTCCTCCATTTTCTTGATAATCAATCTTCTCAACATTATAGCCTATATTTAACTCAGGAATCTCTAACTTTATTTAAAAAATTTCCTTCTAACTTGTAAATCCTTAATTAACTAAATAGTTTCAATGAATTAGAAAAAATTATTATCAAAAACTCAGGAAACTCCAGAAATTTTTGAGTTCTCTGAAAAACTATTTAAAAATTTTTCAGATTGAGGAGGTGGGACTTCGTCGGATTGCCACGCACCATTCAACGACACTGTGTCGTAATCCTACATAAGAAATGAAACTAAATACGGCAAGGGACAAGCCTTTGCCCTACGGAATAAATTATTAATTTCTCGTAGGGCAAGCCCTTGTGGCTTGCCAAACCTTATCAAGGTGTCATTTATTTTATGCTCCCACTAATAAAAGTTTGGATAGCAGGAGTTTGAGGTCAGAATATACTAAACTCTTCGTAAGTTGATCATGGAGTATGCTTCGCTCGAAATTATGATGTGCTGTGCTGAAAAGACTTTGTGCAGGATGAGAGGTAGTTTTAACCTGTTGTAATATTAAAGGATTCTTCACTTCGCTCGGAATGACAAAGAGATTTATGGCTTATAATGATTTCTCCATTTTCTAATTTATAAGAAGTGTTTTTAAGCCAGTTCTCATCATCTTGTTTTGGGAAATCCTTACGAAAGAATGATCCTCTGCTCTCTTTACGAATTAAACTACCTTTTAAAATTGCTTTAAGAATAATCGAGATATTTTCTAAATCCTTTTTCAAAAAAAGGTCTTTTAACTCTTCAGGATAAATCCTTTCTACTTTCTCTTCTATATATCTCAATCGATCCAATCCTTCTTTTAATCCTGTTTCTTCTCTCACAGGACCAGCATATTTCCAAGCCAAATCTTTTATCTCTCTTAGAATATCTTTTGGCCGCTCAAATGCCCCTTTCTTTTTCTTTAAATATTCTTTAATCCTTTTTTCTGACTTTTTTTTCATTAAGGGTGAAAGTTTAAATTCTTTTGGCTTAGCATATTGGGCTGCCTGCTTTCCTGAAATTTCACCAAAAACCAAACACTCGGTTAATGCGTTTCCTCCCAAACGATTCGCCCCATGAATACCCCAGACAATCTCTCCACATGCATATAGCCCAGATATCTCTGTCCTACATGATTCATCTATTTCTACACCCCCCATAAAGAAATGGGCAGCAGGAGAAATGAGAAACGGTCTTTTTCGAAATGGAAATTTTGATTTTATTAAAAAATTTAAGGGAAAACGCATCCATTTCCAATCTGGAACATCCCTCAAGTCACAATAAACATCGCACCTCTTTGATGCTTCATAAAGTCTTATAGATAAATAATCTCTATAAAAGATGATTCCCTTATGATAATCTCCTTTTATCTCTGAATCTTCAAAAGGGTCTCTACCTTGAGCATCAAAGAATCTCATCTCCTTTGGAAAAGGTGGAACAAGAATAATACTTGAAAGCCTTGGTTCTGCCAGAACAAAAGGATAAAACTGAACAAATTCTAAATCAAAGATTGGAAGTCCTGCTTTTAAAGCAATTGCATAACCATCTCCAAGAATACTTTTTTGATTATCATTCCTAAAAAAGATACCACCCCCTCCACCCGTTGCCAAGATAATTGCTTTGGAATATACTATGACATTTCTTCCATCTCTTAAGAACCCAAATGCCCCACGAATTTCATTATCCTCAACGATCAGTTCAAAAATATTCAATCCTGGAAATAGCTTTATAGGACTCTTTCTTATCCTATCTACCAAAGCCTTCATCATGATAACACCTGGTAGCTGCGAGGAGCCTTCTTCCCCCTTCACCTCATAACCTCTCTTCCCTTCAACAAGGGGTACTCCATATTCTAACAATTTTTCTATACCGATTCGTCCCTTTTCTGTCATGACCTTTACTAATTTCTTTTTGTTTAATCCCTTTCCATAGGTTAATGTCTCATTGAGATGAGCCTCTTTTGAAAAGCTTGATGTCTCTGCTGCAAAAAAACCTCCTGCTAAGGAACTATTAGTACCCATACCAATTGCAAATTTCCCTGTAATAACTACATCTGAGCCTGCATTACTTGCCTCAAGGCCAGCTATTATACCAGCCAAACCGCTTCCTATCACTAATACATCAGTTTTAATCTCTTCCATAGATTATCCTTTATTTTTAAACTCTTTCATCTCTTCAAGTTCAAATATTACTTTCCCTATAGGAAGGCTCAATTCCATTAAAATTGGAACCCTTTTATTATCGAGAGTATACCAAACACGAATCGTACCCTCTTTTTCTCCAAATGTAGAAAAGGAAGTTTTTGATTCAAGGCAAATTGTATTTATTTCACTATCTTCATTAAATTTCATTGTCTCTCTTTTTGACTGAAAAACCATCTCTCTTAATTTTACTCCATCATAAATTAAAAGCCTAATATCCTCACCAGGTTTGAACTCATCCATTAAGTGACATCTCAAAAACATGGAAAGTGGATCATATGTTGATGGAGGGAGTAGAATCTCTTCTTTTTTATTCTCCTGAATCTTCTCTATTATAATTTTTTGGTCAGAATGGTTAAAGATATTAGTCTGCTTGTAATGTTTCTTTTTAATGAAAAGACCATCCTGGTCGATCTCTTTTGTATAAGAGACAGGAGATAATGTTTCAGCATCAACAATAGAAATAAATCTATTATTCATTTTGAATAAAAAGGCTATGTTAGGAAAAGAATTTACATCCACCTGTATGTATAGAAAGGATTTACCATTTTGTGAAGGCTTAGGAGTAATTTTAATCGTTGCCCGAAGAACAGAGATCCCCAATTTTTTTGCTATGTAGATGAAATGTTTTTCCCCCTCTAAATAATGGTTTGGCTCAATGCTTTGAACTTCACCCAGGGTTAAAAATAATATTGAGAAGGAGATAATAATAATTATTATTCTTAAGCACTTCATATAATATTAACCACAATCTGAATACCCGCAAAGACACTTTACACAGCCTTCTTCATAAATGAGTGGGCCTCCACATTCAGGACAAGCCCCTCTATGATTTTCATATGGGGAAACAGTTTTCATAACCATTGAATCACCCTTTGTGCTCATTTTAAAGATCTCGATGCTTGGTTTAGGATTTTCCTTCTTGGATTGAATATGCCATTCAATTGCCTTTGCAACAGCATCAGCACAAGATAGAATTTTACCTTCTTTATACCATACAGGGGCATGACAACTTATACCTTTAAGTTGCCTAATCACATTTTCGGGTTCTATACCTGAACGAAAAGCCAGAGACACAAGACGTCCAATTGCTTCTGATTGTGAGGCAGCACATCCTCCAGCCTTACCAATCTGATTAAATATTTCAAAAAGATTTCCCTCCTCATCTTCATTTATTGTAACGTAAAGATTTCCGCATCCAGTTCTAATCTTTCGTGTTGAACCATAGATTACATCCTGGCGAATTTTCGGTCCTTTTTCCTGACGGATATCCCCCCTATCAGTACAACTACCTTTATATAAAACCTGTTGTTCACGACTTCTATCCCTATAAATAGTTACTCCTTTACAACCTAACTCATATGCCAGACGATAAACCCTCACCACATCATCAACTGTTGCATCGTGAGGGAAATTAACTGTCTTTGAGACTGCATTATCGGTATATCTTTGGAAAGCTGCCTGCATTCGGATATGGTCTTCTGGAGAGATATCGTGGGCCGTAACAAAAATATCCTTTATTCTATCTGGAATCTCTTTTAAGTCTTTTATCTGCCCATCCTGGGCAATCTTTTTCATAAGCTCCTCAGAATAGAAACCTTCCTCTTTTGCATATTTCTCAAAGAATGGATTAACTTCCAAAAGTTCCTTCCCATCCAGCACTCGACGAATAAATACAAGGGCAAATATTGGTTCGATTCCTGAAGATGTCCCTGCAATAATGGAGATTGTTCCTGCAGGGGCAATGGTTGTCACTGTTGCATTTCGCATTGCCTCCCAATCTTTTTTTAATACGCTTCTTTCAAAATTTGGGAAAGAACCTCTTTTTAAGGCCAATTCTTTAGATGCCTTTCTACCCATTTGCTGTATAAACCCCATCACTTTTTCTCCAATCTCGAATGCTTTTTGATGGTTATATGGAACTCCTAATTTTATCAACATATCAGCAAAACCCATAACACCCAAACCTATCTTCCTATTTGCCTTTGTCATTGCTTCAATCTGTGGAAGTGTATATCTATTCATGTCAATTACATTATCTAAAAAATGAACTGCCCTTTCTATAACCGTCCCAAGTTTGCCCCAGTCAATGTCCCCATTTCTAACCATATTAGAAAGGTTTATTGAACCAAGGTTACATGATTCGTATGGTAATAGAGGTTGTTCTCCACAGGGATTTGTACTTTCGATTTCTCCAATCTCAGGTGTTGGATTGTCTCGATTGATTCTATCTATGAAGATGATTCCAGGATCGCCATTCTTCCATGCCTGGTAAACCATCTTTTCAAATATCTCACGTGCCTCCACAAATTGTACAATCTCTTTTGTCCTTGGATTTCTAAGTGGATACTTCTTACCCATTTCAAGGGCTTCCATAAATTCATCAGTAGCTGCAACAGATATATTGAAATTGTTGAATCGGTGTTCACCATCCTTACATTGAATGAATTCTATAATATCAGGATGATCTACTCTAAGGATACCCATATTTGCGCCCCTTCGAGTTCCACCCTGTTTGATGGCTTCTGTTGCAGTATCAAAAACGCTCATAAAAGAGACAGGACCGCTTGAAACCCCTTTTGTAGATCCAACAACATCATTTTTAGGCCTTAACCTCGAGAAAGAGAAGCCTGTTCCACCACCACTCTTTTGAATTAAAGCCATCTGCTTTACTGCATCAAAGATCTCTTCCATCGAATCTCCAACAGGAAGAACAAAGCAGGCCGAAAGTTGTTGTAATTCTCTGCCTGCATTCATTAATGTAGGGGAATTAGGAAGAAAATCGAGAGATGCTAAAAGTTCGTAAAAATCTTCTTCAATCGATTTTAGATCACATCGCTGATCATAAAGGCAATCGGCCTGTGCAATATTATTTGCAACACGACGAAACATCTCTTCCGGTGTTTCAATAACATTTCCCTGCAGATCCTTTTTTAAATAACGTTTTTCAAGAACGGTAATTGCATTTTTTGTTAAATTGGCTAAAACCATTTTCACTCCCCTTCAATTAAAATTTTTTTACAATAAATTTAAAAGGTCCTTAAAGAAAAGGTTAGCACAGTATTTAAACTTGTCAAGAGTTTGATTACAGACCTCTGAAAAAGTCTTTGATAGACTGGGGAGGTCTCGATTAGCATAAAAATTATTTTGAAAAAAATTTAATTCTATGCTAACCTCTTTACTAAAAATCCTAAAAAATCCTCGGTCATGGTAACCCAGTATTTCGAAGATATCTATAAAATTGAACTTCCTGTCCCCTTCCCTATAAAGACGATAAATGTCTATGCCATTACAGAAAACCCATTAACCCTTATTGATACAGGACTCAAAACTGAAGATTCTTTAGAGATATTAAATAGAGGATTAAATGAGATTGGATATTCAATAGAATCAGTAAAAAGAGTTTTGATAACTCATGGTCATATAGATCATTATGGGCAGGCAAAAAAGATATCCACAATCTCAGGGGCAAAGATCTACATTCACCCAAAAGATTATGGTAGGATAAGGTCTTTTATTCATCAATTTGGATTTTTAAAAACAATTCTTATAAGAAATGGTGTCCCATCGGATTTAGCTGAAGGGATTATTAATTACTTCGAATCAGGGCAAAAATACTGTGATCCTCTTGATGAGGCATTTTTTTTAAATGATAATGAATCCATAACTTTTAATTCTATGGAATTGAGGACAATTTATTGCCCGGGCCATAGCCCGGGATTGATCTGCCTTTACTACCATGAAAAGGCAGTTTTATTCACAAGTGATCATATATTAAAAGAGATTACCCCTAATCCTACATTAAATCCTGTAGGCATTATACCTCCTTTTAATTATCCAAGCCTAAAAGAATATCTAACATCGCTTGAGAAAATTGATAAGCTAAAAATCTCATTATCCCTGCCAGGGCATGGAACTGAGATTTTCCAAACAAAGGAAGTTATTAAGGAGATATCCTTTCACCACAAAGAAAGAATGAACAGTATACTTGCCTCATTATCAAAAGGGGAAATGAGTTGCTTTGAGATTGTGAAGGATATATTTCCTGATTTAAGCCTGTTTGAGGTCTTCTTGGGAGTCTCTGAAATCCTTGGTCACTTAGAGATATTAATGGAAAAGGGATTAGTAAGGGTTAAGGAAAAAGATGGAAAGGATTACTATTCACTTGAAAGATAATAAAATCGCATGAATTCATATGCTCCCAGATTTTCTACCGCACTACAGTGTTGGTCCCTTTTTTGGTTTTGCCACCAATGCAATCATGACCCTTCTATGTCTTGCAACATTATTACTCTATTATCAATATCGTCCCCTAAGAAGCCTATTCCTCTTTTATCTATCTTCAACACTATTTTTCCTTGGATGGGTAATTTACGGCCTTCAAAAATCGCCTCAATCTATACTTTTTGGATATAGAGTAGACCTTGCCTTTTTAGCACTCTTACCTGCAACCTGGACATGGTTTCAATCATCTATATTCGATGAGAAACTAAATCCTTTATCATGGATAATAATTATAATAAGCATCATTCTTTCACTTTCCGCCCTATTCGGTAAAGGTCCGATATTTTTGGGGCTCCCTCTTGAACCACATGAAATTTCAACCGGTATTCTTAGACCTCAATCTAAGGTTCTAAGGCCATCGATACACTTCTATTGCCTAAGTGCATGTCTTTACTATTTTATAAAAACTATAATGACACTTAATAAAGAGGGAAAGCCAAAACACCTATATATGATTTCCTTTTCTATTGGAATGGTCCTTTGGTTCAGTGGTGGACTTCATGATGCCCTGCGTTCTTTAGGATTCTGGGTCCCTGTTAAAGGTCAGATCCTGTGGTTTACCTCTTTCTGGCTCTCTGTCTTTCTAACGCTAACGATTGGGCTTCATTTCAGGTCACTTGATAGGGCCCTTCATGAAGCAAAAGATGTATTTGAAAAATTCGTCCCACCTGCTTATCTAAAACGTATAGCCTCTGAGGGACTTGGAACAATCAAGCTCGGGGAGGCTGATAGGCAATTATTATCTGTTCTTAGCTGTGATATTCGGGGGTTTACATCATTATCAGAAAAACTTAGCCCGAGTGAACTTATTAGATTTATAAATAATCTTTATCAAAAAATTATAAAAGTCATTGATGATTGTGAAGGTGTGATTGATAAATTCATGGGTGATGGGTTCTTTTCCATATTTGAGGGAAAAGATTCAGCAGAAAATGCTGTAAAATGTAGTATCAGAATCTTATCAGTTATTAAAGAGTTCAATTCTGAAAGTTCATATCCTCCAGTCCAAGTAGGAATCGGGATTCATATTGGAGAGGTTATCCTCGGTACACTTGGCTCGAGACAAAGAATGGATTCAACAATAATTGGCAGTCCAGTCAATCTTTCCAAACGACTTGAAGAAACTGCAAAGCTATTAGGTTTAAATATAATTGTATCAGAAGAGATTGTCACCCGTCTTCCTCAAAATGTTTATAGAATTCGTAAATTAGGTGAGATCTTTATTGCAGGGGCAAAAGATCCTATCATTATCTCTGAAATCTATGACAATGATCCCTTGGAGATTAGAAATCTTAAAGACCAGGTATCTCCTCTAATCTTAGAAGGTATTGAATATTTCAAGTCAAGACTCTTCGAAAAGGCCTCCTTAAAATTTGAACAGGCAAGAAGCATCCTGCCACAGGATAAAGCAATTAATTCGATAATAAACTCACTAAAACAATCATTCAGAAGAGATGAGGAGGCAAAAACAAAAATCGTTATAGGTTTAGGTCTATATAATAAAAATAACCCTTGGCCTTCTTAGTCTACGACCCTTTTTACTTTACAGTTTCACCTGGCTTTAGTATCAGGACCTTTATACCTGGAATATCCTTCATACAATTTATAAACTCTTCACTTGTGCCTTTTAAGGCTGGAAAGGTACCATAATGCATTGGAATTACATATTTTGAACCCAAGAGTTTGGCAGCATAGGCACCTTCTTTTGGGCCCATTGTATAGTGACTACCTATTGGAAGTATTGAAACATCTGGCTTATAAAGATCCCCAATGATCTTCATATCACTGAAAACACCCGTATCGCCTGCATGATAAATTTTAAATCCATTTTCGAATTGAATAACAAAACCCACAGGTTCACCACCATATAATACCTGATCCCCCTCCACAATACCTGAGCTATGGGTTGCAGGGACCATTATGATGGAAATACCATGCGACTCATAAGTGCCTCCTTTATTCATCCCTACTACATTCTTGGCCCCCTTTTTTGTCAGATAACTTCCAAGCTCGTATATCGTAATAACTTTGGCATTCGTTTTCTGAGAGATAGAAATGGTATCACCTATATGATCATGATGTCCGTGGGTCACAAGAATAATATCCGCCTTATCAACCTCTTTCATCTCTGACGGAGTCTTTGGGTTTTTACTTAAGAAAGGATCGATATAGATTACTACATTCTTTGGAGAAACAAATTTGAATGCAGAATGCCCAAGATATGTGATCGTTACACCCTTACCGATTTCATCTGCAAATAGCTGGAAAGAAAAAAGGACTGTTAAAATAATAAATAAACTCGCTAATAAAAAATTTTTTTTTGAAAACATGCTAAAATCCCTCCTTTTAATTTAGAGATTGTTCAATAATGCTGGAAGCCTCTAAAATCAAGGCTTCCAGAGACTTTCCAATTGACTTTTACCGCAACTTGATATAACATAACCCCAAAAACAGATCACAGGAGCCCCTAT
>JBBIOI010000130.1:0-9184 GCA_037443425.1 Deltaproteobacteria bacterium | reverse complement strand
AAAAGAACTTGAGGCAGAAAGGGCAGAAAAAGAAAGGGCACTAAAAGAATTGGAAGAAAAAAGGGCCCAGGCACTAAAAGAACTTGAGGCAGAAAGAGAAAGAGCAAGAAAGATTGAAGCAGAAAGACAAAAGGCCCTTAGTGAAAAAGAGGAAGCTTTAAAAAAAGAGTTCGAGAAGAGCCTTGTTGCTAAAAAGACTCCTGGGATAGAAGGAGAGGTTTTTGAAAGCTCTATGTTAAAAGATATACATTTCGAATTTGATAAGTATGAGATAAGGCCTGAGGATGTAGAAATTTTAAAAGAGACCGCGAGTCTATTAAAAAAATTCCCCAATGTAAAGATCCAGATTGAAGGCCATTGTGATGAACGAGGAACAAATGAATATAACCTTGCCCTTGGTGAAAGAAGGGCAAATAGTGCAAAAAATTATTTAGTTTCTCTTGGAATTTCGCCTGAGAGGCTTTCAACAATAAGTTATGGAGAGGAAAGACCTGTTGATCCAGGCCACAACGAAGAGGCATGGGCAAAAAATAGAAGGGCACATTTTGTGATAATCTCTAAGTGATATTTACAAAAATTTTAATGTAATTAAAAAATTTTTATTTGCAAAAAAGATGCATAATCACAAAAAAATAATAATATTACTTATAATTCTACTTTCTGGATGTGCACCTCTTAGTGACATGCAGGTCCTTGATGATAGGACCTATTATCATGAGTTACAAATTGAAAAAAACCGTAAAGAATTAGAATCTTTAAAGAGAGAATTTGATAATCTTAAAAAAGAGAACAACCTTTTAAGAATAGATCTTAAAAATGAGTTTAATCAACAGGTTTCAAATCTTAAGATTCAAATAGATGCATTAAAAAAGGATGACTCTTTATTGCAAGAAGAGATTACGAGCCTAAAACGTGAAACTAACGATTTTTATAGAACCCTTCAAAATGAATTTAGAATTCAAATAGGAGATATTAAACTTCAAATAGCAAAAACTCAGAATGAAGAAGATAAATTAAAAAAAGAACTCAATGACCTCCAAAAAGCCCAAGAAGATTTAAAAATAAAGTTTGATGAAGGCCTAAAACTCCTTAAGGCAGATCTATTTCATCGATTAGAAATACTCCATACAGATATTCAAAACCTGTCAACAGAAATTAACGAGTATAAGGAGGTAGTCAAGAACACAAAGAAAGATACCGAGAAATTTTTAAATGAAATAGAAGTATTAAATAAGGCAATCAATTCAAACAAATCAGATATAAAGATTTTTGATGAAAAATTTAAAAAGATAGAGGAAAAAAATATCGCCCTTGAAAAATACAATAAAAACATTGATGAAAGGCTAAATTATATAGAAGACCATATCAGGGAGATTGGGAAATTTCTAAAGGAGACAGAGGAGTATTTAAATCAGATAGATAATAGGATTAAACTTACAGAAAATCAGAACAAAGGTCTTGAAAACCGTCTTAAAGATATGGCTGGGAAAATTGAAATTATCTCTTCAAAACAGACAGACTTAGAAAAGAGATTATCTTTATTGAGAAGACACGAAAGCGAAGAAAATGTAACTTTACCACCACCAACTGTAATATACGATGATGCATATGAAGCATTTAAACAGGGTGCGCTTGAGGAATCAAGGAAAAAATTTGAGTTTTTTCTTGAAAAGTTTCCTGAGCATGAACTCTCGGAGAATGCACAATATTATATTGCTGAAACTTACTTTCTTAGAAAAGACTTTGAGAAGGCGATCTTAGAATATGAAAAGATGAATCTGAAGTACCCAAAAAGTGATAAAATACCAATGGTACTTTTTAAACAGGCTTTAGCCTTCTTAGAACTTGGTGATAATAAGAATGCAAAATCATTATTTAAACGAATTATAGATAAATATCCCGATTCTCGCTCAGCAGATTTGGCAAGGACGAAGCTTAAAGCATTAGATTAATCTTAAAAACTTTTTTAAATTTTTATAAGAAATGATGAAAAATAAATGAAGGAGGAAGGTTTGATAAGAGGATTTTTCTTTATCATTATCTTACTGATCCTAACAGGATGTGCCACAATAGATGAGGTATATTCCATAAGGGATGAAGTAGACATTTTAAATTCAAAATTGAATCAAATCAAAAATGAAAATGAACTGGTGAAACAGGATATATTTAAATCTCAGAAGGAAATAGAAAGCAGGATTCCAAACTTAGAAAAAGAGATCCTGAGATTGAGAAACGATACAAGTGGAGAGATAAAAAAACTTCAAGCAGACCTTTCACTCCGACTCGAAACAATACAATCAGAATTACAGGTCCTCTCTACAGGTGTTGATGAATATAAACAATTACTCAAAAGAGCTCCAAAAGTTTTAGAAAGCGGTAGAGAAGATTTAGCATCACGTACAAAAATCCTTGAGGAGAGGGAAAAAAGTATAGAAGAAAAAAGCAGGGCTTTCGATAGCAGGATAAGTTCGCTTGAGGAGAGGATAAAGGTAATAGAGGATAGGAGTAAATGGTTTGAAGATTATTTAAAAGCGATGGATGCCCGGATTAAGGGGCTGGGAGAGAATATAAAGGAAATTCAGGGAAGGATTAACAATGATATTTCAAGAAAAGCTTCAGATACCAAAGTAGTAGCAGGCAAAATGGATGAACTTTATAAAGATGCATATGATGCCTTTCAAAAGGGGGATCTTGAAAAGGCAAAGCAAAGATTTGAGCTATTTCTCAAACAATATCCAAATACAGAGCTATCTGATAATGCACAATTTTGGATAGGTGAAACCTTTTATCTTAAGAAAGATTATGAAAAAGCAATTATTGAATATGAAAAAGTGCTTGTTAAATATCCTGGGAGTGACAAAGCCCCTGCTGCACTTCTAAAGCAGGGGCTTGCATTTTTGGAACTTGGCGATAAAACAAATGGAAAAAATATCCTTCGGCGTGTAATTCGAAATTACCCTAATTCTGAACAAGCTGAAATAGCCAAAAAGAGATTAGAGGTAATAAAATAATTATTCCCCCTTAAGCAACATTTTCAGCTACAATTTTATCTTCTCCCGAAGAAGTCTCATCCGATTCACTATAGCCTTCAACCCAAAGTTCCAGATTCTTATATTTTGGGAATCCTGTACCAGCAGGAATAAGTCGACCCATAATGACATTTTCTTTAAGACCTCTCAAGTAGTCTACCTTTCCTGCTACAGCTGCTTGGGTTAGAACCTTTGTTGTCTCTTGGAATGAGGCTGCAGAAATAAAACTATCAGTTATCAGTGAAGCCTTAGTTATTCCTAAGAAAAGCGGTTCTCCAACTGCTGGTTTCCCCCCTGCTTTTAATACCTTTTCATTTTCTTCCTCAAATACATATTTCTCAACCTGATCGTCTACCAAGAATCGAGTATCTCCAACCTCTTTAACCTTCACCCTTTTAAGCATCTGCCGAACGATTACCTCAATATGTTTATCGTTAATCTTTACACCCTGAAGTTTATAAACCTCTTGAATCTCATCCACAAGATATCGTGCCAATGCCTTATCACCCAATACCCTTAATATATCATGTGGATTTATAGGTCCATCCATTAAAGGCTCCCCGGCCTTTACAAAGTCACCTTCATGAACACTAATATGTTTCCCTCTTGGGATGATATATTCCTTTGGTTCACCAACATCGGGTCGAATGATCACCTTCCTCTTTCCTTTAATATCCTTGCCAAATTCAACAACCCCATCAATGTCGCTGATTAGTGCATATTCTTTTGGTTTTCTTGCCTCAAATAGCTCAGCCACCCGAGGAAGACCTCCTGTAATATCCTTAGTCTTTGTTGTCTCTCGCGGGATCTTAACGAGGATGTCACCAGCCATTACATCATCACCCTCAGCCACCAATATATTTGCCCCTACAGGAAGGAGATATCTTGCTTGAGATGTTGAACCAGGAAGATTCATTGTTCTTCCCTTCTCATCCTTTATAGATATTCTCGGTCTAAGATCAGGGTCCTTCGACTCAATAATGACCTTCCTCGAAAGCCCTGTGAATTCATCCACCTGTTCCTGCATGGTAATACCTTCTATAATATCCCCAAATTTTACCCTGCCCGAAACCTCTGTCAGTACAGGAATAGAATATGGGTCCCACTCTGCAAGAAGTTCTCCTTCTTTCACCTTCTGCCCATCCTTCACCTTTAATGTTGCCCCGTAAATTACTGAGTAACGTCTTCTCTCTCGGCCAGTCTCATCCATAATCGCAATCTCACCATTTCTATTCATCACAACGAGGTTTCCTTCTCTATTTTTAACAGTCTTTAGATTGATAAATTTAATTTTCCCGTCGATACCACTCTCGAGGGTTGTCTGTTCCGCCCTTCTACTAGCTGCACCACCAATATGGAATGTCCTCATTGTTAGCTGTGTCCCTGGCTCCCCAATCGATTGCGCAGCAATAATTCCTATAGCCTCTCCAACATTTACAAGTCTACCGCGGGCAAGATCCCTTCCATAGCATAAGGCACAAACACCACGTTTAGATTTACATGTAAGAACAGATCTTATCTTTACTTTATCAATTCCCAAATCCTCTATACGCTCTGCTAACTCTTCATTTATCTCCTGATTCCCTTTAACAATTACTTCTCCTGTATCCGGATCGCGGATATCCTCAAGGGCAACTCTACCGAGGATTCTTTCTCTCATCGACTCAATAATCTCTCCACCTTCAACTAAATTGGTCACATCAATTCCATCCATTGTTCCACAATCGTACTCAGTAATAACAACATCCTGGGCTACATCGACTAATCGCCTTGTTAGATAACCTGCATTAGCAGTCTTTAAGGCAGTATCAGCAAGTCCCTTTCTTGCACCATGCGTAGAGATGAAATATTGTAAAACTGTGAGTCCTTCACGGAAGTTTGCTGTAATAGGCGTTTCTATGATTTCACCAGAAGGTTTTGCCATTAAACCACGCATACCTGCTAACTGCCTTACCTGTTGTGCACTCCCCCTTGCCCCAGAATCGGCCATCATATAGATTGGATTAAAACTCTGAATCCTCTCTTTCTTCCCGTTAGGAGCGATTACCTCCTCAGTCCCAAGTTCTTTCAACATTTCATCGGCTATCTTCTCTGTCACCTGAGCCCAAATATCGATCACCTTATTATACCGCTCACCATCTGTGATTAAACCCTCTGTGTATTGCTCATGGACCTTTTCTATCTCTTTCTGCGCCTCATCTAAAAGTTTCTGTTTATTTGGAGGTATAAGCATGTCATCAATTGCAATCGAGAGACCAGAAAGGGTAGCATACTTATATCCCAAATCCTTCAAACGATCGGATAAGAGGACAGTCTTTTTCTCACCTCCAAAACGATAGCAATAGTCAATGAGATTTGCAAGCTCACCCTTCTTCATTACTCTATTAATCAATTTGAATGGAATCTCCTCAGGAAGGATTTCTTTTAAAAGTACACGACCAACTGTAGTATCTACAAGTTCTCCATCTATTCTTACCTTTATCCTTGCATGAAGATCAACCTCATTTGCATCATAGGCAGCTCGAACCTCATCTGGATTTGCGAATACCTTGCCCTCGCCTTTTACATAAGGCCTCTCCCTCGTCATATAATAGATTCCAAGAACTATATCCTGTGTAGGAACGATGATAGGCTTACCATTTGCAGGTGAAAGTATATTATTCGTAGACATCATTAAAATTCTGGCTTCTGCCTGAGACTCTATAGAAAGAGGGACATGGACAGCCATCTGGTCTCCATCAAAATCTGCGTTGAAGGCAGTACAAACCAGTGGATGGAGTTGAATCGCCTTGCCTTCTATTAACACAGGTTCAAATGCCTGTATCCCCAATCTATGAAGTGTTGGTGCACGATTCAGTAAAACAGGATGCTCCCTGATAACCTCATCTAATGCATCCCAGACTTCTGGCTTCTCTTTCTCTATCATCTTTTTAGCACTCTTGATGGTTGTAACCAGTCCCTTCTGTTCCAGACGATGATAAATGAAAGGCTTAAAGAGCTCGAGTGCCATCTTTTTGGGGAGACCGCACTGATGCAATTTAAGCTCGGGACCAACGACGATTACTGATCGGCCTGAATAATCTACCCTTTTGCCTAAGAGATTCTGCCTGAAACGGCCTTGTTTTCCTCTTAGCATGTCACTTAAAGATTTTAATGGCTTCTTATTTGCTCCAAGGATCGTCCTCCCCCGTTTACCATTATCAAACAGGGCATCAACAGCTTCTTGAAGCATCCTCTTCTCGTTACGTATAATGATATCAGGGGCGTTTAACTCTATCAGTCTTTTCAAACGGTTATTTCTGTTTATTACCCTTCTATAAAGATCGTTCAAATCAGATGTAGCAAAGCGGCCTCCATCAAGAGGGACTAATGGCCTTAGATCAGGAGGAAGTACAGGGATAACCTCTAAAATCATCCATTCAGGTTTATTCCCCGATTCAAGGAATGCCTCTATAATCTTTAACCTCTTGGCCAAACGTCTCCTCTTGGCCTCTGATGTCGTCTCCTTCATTTCTGTCCTTAATCTTTCGGAAAGCTCTTTTATATCTGTAGTTCTCAATAATTCCCTTATTGCCTCTGCACCTTGACCTATTACTGGTTCGTCACCATATTTTTCTCTCACTTCCCTGTAGCGTTCTTCAGAAAGGATCTCGCCTCTTTTTAGTGGAGTCCCCTTTCCATCGATAACAAGATAGGATTCAAAATACAAAACCCGTTCAAGCTCCCTCAGAGTTAAATCAGCAATAATACCTATCTTGCTTGGAATACTCTTAAGAAACCAGATGTGAGCTACTGGAGTGGCGAGTCTGATATGCCCCATCCTCTCACGGCGAACCTTTGATTGTATAACCTCTACCCCACACTTCTCGCATACAATACCACGATGCTTCATCCTTTTATATTTTCCACAGTTACATTCATAGTCCTTGGTGGGGCCAAAAATTTTGGCGCAAAAAAGTCCATCTTTTTCTGGTTTAAATGTCCGATAATTTATTGTCTCTGGCTTTTTTACCTCTCCATGAGACCAGGACTCAATCTTTTCGGGAGAAGCAATGGATATCCGAATTGCGTTAAAGTTGATTGGACTCTTTCCCTTATCAAAGAATGATAGATAATCTTCCAAGGCCTTCCTCCTTTTTAATATTTTTTAATGGATTAATTAAAATTCTTCCCTTTTCTCCTCGATCAATTCGGTATCTAAACAAAGGCTTTGAAGTTCTTTCACTAATACATTAAACGATTCCGGTAGCCCGGGTTCAAAAGTATGTTCCCCCTTTACTATTGCCTCATATACCCTTGTTCTTCCTCCAACATCATCTGATTTTACAGTTAAAAACTCCTGTAACGAATGAGCTGCTCCATAAGCCTCTAATGCCCAGACCTCCATCTCCCCTAACCTTTGACCTCCAAATTGAGCTTTCCCTCCTAATGGTTGCTGGGTAACAAGAGAATATGGACCAATCGATCTTGCATGAATCTTATCATCAACAAGATGATGCAATTTTAGAAGGTACATGTAGCCAACTGTAACCTTCTGGTGAAAAGGTTCACCTGTTCTTCCATCGTATAAAACCGTTTGCCCTGAAACTGGAAGCCCAGCCTTTGTCAAATGGTCTTTAATCTCATGCTCTGAAGCTCCGTCAAAGACAGGAACTGCCATATATATTCCATCACCTAATTTACGGGCCAATTCAATAATTTCATCATCGGTTGCCTGATCAAGATACTCATTGATCTCTTTTGAAGAATAGATCTCTTTTATCTTCCTTCTCAATGCCTTTGGATTAAAATGTTTCTTTAGAAATTCATCTATCTTCCAGCCAAGTCCTTTTGCAGCCCATCCTAAATGGGTTTCAAGGATCTGACCCACATTCATTCGAGATGGAACACCCAATGGGTTTAATATAATATCTATTGGAGTACCATCTTCGAGAAATGGCATATCTTCTTCAGGAAGTATTCTCGAAATAATTCCCTTATTCCCATGACGACCCGACATCTTATCTCCTACGGAAAGTTTCCTTTTCATCGCGATATAGACCTTTACAGTTTTAATAACTCCAGGAGCAAGTTCGTCAGCCCTCTTTAATTTTGCCAACTTCTCTTGATAAACATTTTTTACAACATTTATTTGAAGTTCTGCCCTTTGAAGAAATTTACGAACCTCAGGAATTACTCTCTTTCCTTCCAAAACATCTATATCCTTTAGACGATCAAAAGGAATCGAAAAGAGATGTTCTTCTTTAATCCTTTCTTTGGCCTCAAGATAGACCTTATTCTTTTTTTCGTCAGCGATTCGATTTGCAGACCTCTTCCCTATGAGATATTTTCCTATCTTTTTCCTCACACTGTTTTGTATGATTCTAATCTCATCTGCCTGGTTCTTAAGTAGTCGAGCCCTCTCTTGATCTTCGATAGCCTTTGCCCTTTCATCCTTCTCCTGCCCTTTTCGCGAAAAAACCTTTGCATCTATAACAATCCCTTCTATACCATGAGGCACCCTTAATGACGTATCTCTTACATCGCCTGCCTTCTCACCAAATATTGCACGTAAAAGCTTCTCCTCAGGGGAAAGTTGTGTTTCGCCTTTTGGGGTCACCTTTCCAACAAGGATATCACCTGGTTTAACTTCAGCACCAATACGTATAATGCCACTCTCATCAAGATTCTTAAGTGCATCCTCTCCAACATTTGGTATATCAGCAGTAATCTCCTCTTTCCCTAATTTTGTATCACGTGCAACACATTCAAGCTCTTCTATATGAATCGATGTATAAGTATCCTCTTTTAATAACCTCTCACTAATAAGAATTGAATCCTCAAAGTTATATCCTCCCCATGACATGAATGCTACAAGTACATTCTTCCCCAATGCAAGTTCTCCCATGTTTGTTGCTGGACCATCTGCAATAATCTCCCCTTTTTTTACACGATCTCCTATATTGACAATAGGCCTTTGATTAATACATGTATTTTGATTGGAACGCTTATATTTTATAAGAGTATAAATGTCAACCCCTGGATCGGTCTCATCTTGACCATCCTCATCAGCCCGAACAACTATTCTTGTTGCATCCACATCTTCTACAACGCCATCCCTTTTTGCTATAATGGTAACTCCAGAATCCCTTGCAACGATGGCTTCCATCCCTGTT
>JBBIOI010000129.1:0-9193 GCA_037443425.1 Deltaproteobacteria bacterium | reverse complement strand
ATAAATTTAAAGTAGTGTATGTTTCTTTTAATCTCTCACCTGCAACAATCACAAAAAGATTAGCCTTGCTACCAAATTTAGAGTATCTAACAATACTTGATTGTTTTACATCTGGAAAAGGAAATAACGATCTTTTGTTTTCACAATTTTATTCAAAGGAAAAAAGTGACTTCAAAGGAAACTTAATAAAAGTAGAAAATCCCAGAGATGTTTCTCAATTTCGCTCCGCTATTGATCGAATTGAAATTGAGTATGGCGAAGGTGTGCGCTATATATTCGATAGTTTAACGGGAATGCAGGATATATGGGCTGATGAGAATATTACATATAAATTTTTTACTTATTCATGTCCAAGGCTATACGATCTTCAAACTATTGCCTATTGGATCTTGGAAAAAGAAGCACACACCCCCACTTTTAAAGCCAACTTAAGGCATATAACCCAGGTTGCTATCGAATTAAGTAAGGAAGATGGCGAGCTTTTCCTTAAAGTAATTAAGTGCGAGGGAAGATTTTCAAAAAGTGCTTTTCTACCTAAACACTATGAAGTCTGGGAACAGGAAATAATATTTCCATCTATTGGAGGAAAAAGACCACCAAATCTTGGTAATAGAATTAGAACACTGAGAAAGAAGCTTGGGTTGTCTCAAAAAGAGTTAGCGAAACAAGTTGGGAACCCCCTTTAAATTTTACAATGGACTTAACTATTAACCGTCCTTCTTATAAGGAGGGATGTAGATCATAATGCTTTTCGTTATGCATATTGGTGGTAAATTGGTTTCTGCTAATTAATTATGACTAATTGGTGGGTGAAAATTATTTACCTCATAAGAAATAAACCTTGCTCTTTCTTTTTCAGAAAGACTGAAAGATATTCCTTCTCCAATGATTCCATCTTCTTCAAGTTTAAGTGACCAATTCAATATAATAGTTCGGACAGTATCTACAATCCGAACCAAACTTGAAACAGGAATTATTAGTGTTACCTCTGTATCAAATCCTATGGCATCTCTTAATTGTTTTTCTATGTTTGCAGGATAAGGCATATGAAGAAAATCCTTTTTCTCTCTATTAATCATAGCTTCTATTTCAGCAATCGAATGATAAAAACGCCTTTTAGAAAAAGCCTCCTGTGCTTCATCATCAGGAAATATTACAGGTTGCCACCCCTTAAATGGCTTCCAAGCCTTTATTTTACCTCTTACAATACGATACTCAGGAACCTCAATTATCTTCTCATATCCATTTAGCTCCTTATTAATCCACGTCTCAAATTCAGTAATACCAAGCTTATGAGAAACAAGCAATGCCTTCCTCAATAAATCTGCTACACACAATGTCCTATCTAACGTATCTCTTTGTAAATCAAGTATGATAGATTCCATTTTCAATCTTTTCCTTTTCCTTTACCTTTCTTTTTTCCATTGTCTTCAATTTTTTTGAGATGACCTGGTGGGTATCGCTTAACAACTTCTGTATGAAAATGATATGGCTCTGAAACATCCATCTCTAAAACCACATAGCTATTAACATTAATATATACTCCAGTAGGAAGAGAAACCGATGCCTGCCATCCGCTAACAGAAAGATAGAAATATATCCTCCTTTCAATATCAAAATATACATAGGAGTCGGGATAATAATGATAACGATATTTCGCTCTATGACCATGAGCAGGTGCCCATGGCGGTGGTCCTGGTTCTTTAGGAACAGGTTTGTAAACTGGAGGTTCGTCCTTTACGATTATTGTAGAACAATTATATGTTGTAATTAAAATCATAAGCCCAATAAATATAAATAAAAATTTTAATAATTTCATATTGTTCTCCAGTCCTAATTAAGAAGTTAATAAAATTTAAAGGTAAACCATTATTTCTTAAAGCAATAAATATGCCAAATATAGGAAATAAATAATAAAACATTCAAGAAAGAAACTATTCCTTCCCTAAATGGAAATAAAACCTCCTTATTTTATTAAACGACTTAATATTGAAATCTTCCTCATATCCCCGAAATTTGATAAAAAAGTATGTATAATAAGTAAGACTTTTTGTCCAATATGGTTACAAATTTTGCATTTAATTTATCTTCGATTTTCATTTAAATATGCATGTATAAACTTATCAACCACCTCTTCAACATTAGCCCTGAGACTCGATAGGATACTTTTATCAATTGACCCTACCCCGCCAATTGACCAGGTCACAGCATAAGTAATTTTATCTGGATCTCTCAAAAGCATAACTTTTTGTATAAGCATCGCATCTACAGTATAAGGGTAAATATTGCTTTCTGTTTTCGAGGTATTTATGTTTATATTAATGTAAAGGTAAGGTTCACCTGGTGTTTTCATACACTCTTCCCTCGTTAAGACCTTTATACCTGCAGACCGAAGCTTAAATTCCACCTCTACCTGCAACTGCCTTTTTAAAAGACCTGCCTTCTCAACCTCGGTTGGCAAATTTTCTATTATAACACCAACACCTTTAAGCCCTCCTAAAGTAGCCAGATTTGATTTTCCATTTATAGCCATTAATGGATGTACAATTGTCATTATAAATAATAAACTTAGTGAAAGAATTAAAAAAAACTTTTTTCTCTTCATAAAAATTTACCTCCTCTCTCTACATAAAGAGTCTATAATCAACTTTTTAATACTTTCCTTCTTTCCAAAGAATTATAATATTTTTAACTAATTTTACAAATTTAAAAGTTATTGACAAATCATTTTGGGGCCTGTTTTAATTTGATTAAATAATAAAAAGTTGTTAAATCAGGATTCTATGGATAAAGATTCCCCATATTATCCAGATTTAATTTTATATAATGGAAATATACTTACAATGGATCCATTATATAAAAATGCATCTTTTGTTGCTATTAAAGATAACCAAATCATCTCAATAAATCATGAAGATTATTATAATTTTATAAATGATCACACAGAATTAATCGACTGTAGAGGAAGGACAATTATTCCGGGCTTTATTGATGCCCATTTTCATCTCCGCTCCTCTGCAGAAAGATATGTAGTTCTCAATTTAGAACCATCATCTGGGATACGTTCTATTAAAGATATCCTCTTAAAGATAAAAAACCAAACAAAAAACTTAGCCAAAGGGGAATGGATAATAGGAAAAGGATATAATGAATTCTACCTTGATGAGACAAGGCATCCAAATAGATGGGATTTAGATCAAGTAAGCATCGAGCACCCTGTAAAATTAACTCATAGAAGTGGAAACGCACATGTCCTCAATAGCTTTGCATTAAAAATCGTTGGAATTTCAAAAGATACACCTGACCCAGAAGATGGATTAATAGAAAGAGATTTGGTTACTGGCGAGCCGACAGGGGTTTTGTATCATATGGGAAGATTTTTGTCAGAAAAGATTCCAGCACTCGGAGATGAAAAATTAGAACCAGGCATTTTGGCATTGAACAAGGAACTTCTATCATATGGCATTACATCCATACAGGACGTATCATCTAATAATAATTTAAAGCAATGGCAAATTTTAAAAAAATGGAAAACAAAAAATCTCCTTATACCACGAATTTCAATGTTGTTTGGTCTGGACGCTTTAAAAGAACTTGATGATGCCAATGTAAAAGAGGATCTACAAATTAAGGTTAGGGGGATAAAAATTATACTTGATAAGACAACTGGCAAAATACTTCCGGAACAAAAAGAGCTCTGTGAGGTTGTTCTCGAGATACATAGGAGGGGCTATCAGGTTGCTATTCATGCAATCGAGGAAGAAGAAATTGAGATTGCTTGCTCTGCTATCGAATTTGCGTTAAAAAGGTTTCCAAATAATAGCCATAGACATCGGATTGAACACTCATCGATTTGTCCCCCAATGCTTGCAAAACGGATTGCATCACTTGGTATCACCATTGTTAGTAATCCTTCGTTTATATATTATCATGGAGAAAGATATCTTAAGACAGTTCCATTTAATCAAATAAAACATCTTTATCCCTTCTCCTCTTTGAAGAAATGTGGGATTCGATTGGTTGGAAGCTCTGATTCTCCTTTAGCCCCTTTTAATCCCCTTATCGGAATCTATGGAGCAATCTCCCGCAAAACATCAAAGGGCGACTCCCTACTGCCTGATGAAAATATCACTCCATCAGAGGCCTTAGAAATGTATACACAATCTGCCTCATGGATATGTTTTGAAGAAGATAGAATAGGATCAATTGCTCCAGGGAAACTTGCAGACATTGTTTTATTAAGTGATGATCCTACAAAGACAGTACCAGAAAAGATTAAGGATATAAAGGTCGAAATGGCCATAATCGATGGCAAGATTGTGTGGAGAAGCGATAGAGAGTTATAGAATCTATGAATTAACCAATAATACCTTTCTTAACATAAAGATTGAATTCATCCTCTTTCAATCCCAGTAACTCAACAAAAACATATCGATTATCTTCACCAAGAAGTGGAGCTCGCTTTTTAATCTCTGTTTCATCATCTCCAAACCGTATTGGTTGCCTATCTGTTATAATATCACCAATGGGAGTGTGTTTTAGGGGTAAAAAGAATCTCCTCTCCTTTAATTGGGGATCATTTGCTATATCTTTAGCAGTTTGAACAATACCAGAGGGAATACCTTCTCTCTGAAGTATATTAAGAATCTCTTCTGCACTAAGACTTGATGTCCACTTATTTATTAACTCATCAAGTTCCTTTGAGTTTTCTTTTCTCTTCGAAATATTTGAGAAACGATCTTCACATGCCCATTTGGGTTCACCCATCACTTTTACAAGAGCCTTCCATTGATCTTCATTACAAACTGCAATTACACACCATCTATCCTCTTCAAGACATTTATAACAGCCATATGGAGCAGATGGAATATGGTTAGCGGAATTACCACAAGGGATAATATCTGCATTGTTTAAAAGAATATCTAAGATACATGGCCCAAGCAATGTCAATGAGGCTTCGAATCCTGAAAGATCTATATATTGCCCATCCCCTGTACGTTTTCTATACTCTATTGCATTTAGAATTGCTAATGTTGCATATAACCCAATAATCGAATCCACATAGGGATAGCCAATACCCATTGGTAAATCTTTATCAAAAGATGTAAGATACGTAAGTCCACAAAGGGATTGGAGCGTTGTCCCGAAGCCAATAAAATCTCTCCACGGGCCATCTCCTCCCATTGCCGATATATTAACCATTATGATTTCAGGTTTTATCTCCCTTATTTTTTCGTAATAGAATCCCCAGTTTGATAAAACACGAGGAGAAAAATTTTCAATCATAACATCACTTATCTTTATCAATCTTAATGCAATCTCTCTTGCTTCAGGATAATCCATATCAAGTGTAATCCCAAGTTTATTTCTGTTCCAATGATTGAAATACCAGGTAAGATTAGATTCCATCCCCTTGGCTGTCTTTTTTGATTGGACCTTTATGACCTCAGCCCCAAAATCAGCCAGTATTCTCGTAGCAAACGGTCCAGCAAGCATCCAAGTAAAATCAATAACTCTAATACCCTTTAAAATATCATTTTTCATAGGCTTCACTAAATGACCTTTGATGAGGAAAGTCTTTCAATCTCATCTTCAGACAAACCAAGTTCTTCCTTATAAACTTTAATATTATCTTCGCCAATAAAAGGAGCTCGCCTTCCTCTTTCTTCTCTAATGCCATTTATCTGATAAGGATTCCCAGGATATAAAAGATCTGATTTTAGCTCGGGATGATAAACACTTACAAAAAACCTTCTTTCCTTTAATTGTGGAATCTCTATTGCTTCAGATGGAGATAACACTGGAGCCCAAGGAAGCCTCATCAGCTGAGCTGTTTCGAAAAGTTCCTCTTTCGTGTGTCTAAGAGTCCAGCGCCTTAATACTTCAAATATATGATCGAAATGAGAAATGCGATATATCTCATCACGCCATATATCATCTTTTAAATCTTCTGCCATGCCTTCAACGTCCAGCCATTCGATTAGTGTTTCCCATTGATAAAATGGGGTTATAAGTATATGACCATTTTTACATGGGAATATACACCAGCTAAAATTACCTGATATCCCACCCCTTCTTTGACAGATAGTCTTTTCTGAAAAAAATCTTATCATAACTTGATCAAGGGTTGAGACGATTGCCTCCTGAATGGAAATATCAATGTGATCTCCATGGCCTGTCCTTTCCCTCTTCATTAAAGCCAAAAAGACTGAGATCGCACCATAAAGAGAACCTACATAGAAAGACTGTTCTCCATAAGGCTTTAAAGGCGGCTTATTCGGTAATCCAGAGACTGACATCTGTCCACTGAATGCAGAAACAGTAATATCTGATGAGTGATATTGATTTTTGGGTCCATCCTTCCCAAACGGAGTTATTGAAACCATAATAAGCCTTGGATTTTGTGAACTAAGAGAGTCATAATCTAATCCAAGTCGCTCGAGATAACCTGGTCGATATGATTCAATTAAGACATCGATTTTGGGTAAGAGTTTAAGAAGGATTCTTCTACCTTCTTCTTTTTCAATATTTAGTGTAATACCTTCTTTATTTGTATTTTGGTACCAGAAAAGAAGGCTGTTTTCTTTAGATGGGCTATTTTTAAAAAAAGGGCCTATTCTCCTTGAGCGGTCTCCTCCGGGTCTTTCAACCTTAATTACTCTTGCTCCAAAATCAGCCAGAAGTTTCGAGCAAAAACCTGCCTTTTCATCAGAAAAATCAAGGACCTGAATACCATTAAGAGTATTCCAATAGCACTTTCCTTCAATCATCTGAAATATCTTTATGAATTTTTAGGTAGTGATAGGGAAAAATCATTTTTTAATTTAACTAAATAAAAACTCAGTTAAAATAATTCTTAATTTCAATCTGAGGAAGGTAGGGGTCTTGGTTCTTGAACCTCCATCTCCTTATCACAACAAACAGGGTTGCCTTCTCCTGCCTTAGTGCAGAGTATCTCTGTCCCACATACAGAACAACGATACCTTTTCCCAAGCTGGCTCATCTTATTAACCTCCAGGATAAATTAAACCTACTTCTTAATCTCCATTGGTTGACCACAGCAACATAGAGTACCTTCACCACCTCGAGTAACTATATACTCGGCACCACACTTCTTACAAACGTATCTTTTACCCACCTGATTAGCCATTTGTTATCCTCCTCTTTAGGGTTGACCAAATTCTTCCCGAAGTTTCTTTCTTAGAACTTTACCCATTGGATTTCGTGGTAAAGATGAAACAAAAACCACTGACCTCGGCCTTTTAAATCCAGCAAGCCTTGATCTGCAGTATTCTATAATCTCCTCAGCTGTAACTTGCTCACCTTTTTTAACAACAACAATAGCCCGTGGTTCCTGACCCCATTCTGGGTCTGGCACCCCGATTACTGCTGCCTCTTCAACTTTCGGGTGAGACTCAATTATATCTTCAACCTCTTCAGGTGATATATTCTCACCACCTCGAATAATCATATCATCAGCACGTCCTGAAAGGTAAATATATCCCTCCTCATCCATCCATCCCATATCACCAGTTTTTAACCACCCATCAGGAGTTATCGCCTCGGCTGTCTTTTGCTCATCCTTCCAATAGCCACTCATTACCCTGGGCCCCCGTGCCCATATCTCACCCACCTTATTAGGAGGAAGTGCTCTACCACTCTCATCAACAATCTTTATCTCCACATCAGACAAAGGTTTACCAATCGATGAACTCAAACGCCTAAGCCTCTTCTCTTTCTCCTCCTCTGTTCCTTCAATAATATGGTCTTCAGGGCCAAGTGCTGTAATCGTCGAAGCAGTCTCTGTCTGACCAAATGCATTAATAAATCTAACCCATGGCAACATCTTAATGGCCTTGCTTATAACCTCAAATGGCATAGGGGCAGCCCCATATGTAATAACCTTAAGACTTGAAAGATTGTACTTCTCAAAATCAGGGTGATCAATAATCCTCTTTAACATCGTGGGCACTAACATCGAACGATTCACATGCTCACTCTCAACCGTTTTAAACCATTCATCAACTTCAAATTGCCTCATAAGGACTATTGTCCTTCCACCATAAATCGAAGATAACATTGATTGCATGCCTGCTATATGGTAAAAGGGGACAGAAAGCAGATTCCTCTCTTCTATCTCTGGACTTGGAGGCTCCAGATTTTCAAGCACATAACTTACAAATGCACTATGTCTAATAGGAACAGCCTTTGGTCTTCCTGTTGTACCCGATGTATACATGATGATCGTAATATCATCATCACCAATCTCTGTTGAAATCTCATCTGTAGAGGCTGATTCAATCAAACTTTCATAATCGATAAAATCTCCATTAGAACTACCAATAGAGATACAATCCCTTAGCCCCTTACAATTCGACCTTATTTCTTTTATAAGCTCTATATATCTTCCCCCCACCAGAAGTATCTTTATCTCAGCATGATTGAGCATATATGTCAATTCTTCGGACTTTGACCTAAAATTTAATGGAACAAACAGTGCCCCCAGCCTGGCCGTGGCAAAATATGACTCTATGTATTGATTACAATTTACCTCGAGTATCCCTATAGATTCTCCCTTCCTTACTCCCAACCCAACAAAGGCTTGTGCCAGCTGATTTGAACGTTTATAAAGTTGCTCGTATGTCCAGCTCTTCCCATCGAATATGATGCTTATCCTTTCAGGGCATATGTCTTTCGAGATACTCAAAAAATCCACTGTATTCATTTACGTTATGTCCCTTCTCTTCTATTTATAACTTCCAAAGCCAACCTTCTCTCCAATTCTAACCCCTGCTCAAGGGTTAAATCAATTCCCCTTAATACTGCCTCTTTAGCATTTATTACTGCTATTTTTGAATACGAGGCGATCTTCTTTGCCATATCAAAGGCTACCCCTATAAGTTCTTCCCGAGGAACAATTTTATTTACAATCCCAGCCTCAAATGCCTCCTCTGCATTTAACCACCTATTTGTAAAAAGCATCTCCAAAGATCTTACCCTCCCTATTACCCTTGGGAGTGTCTGAGTTGCTCCTGCAGCAGGAATTATTCCAAGTGCAGGCTCCGGCAAACCAAATCTCACATCCTTAGAGGCAATACGTATATCACAACATAGCGCCATCTCAATCCCTGACCCAAGAACAAATCCGTGAAGGGCTGCAATCAGAGGCTGTTTAAGACCCAGAAATAGCTTC
>JBBIOI010000128.1:0-9202 GCA_037443425.1 Deltaproteobacteria bacterium | reverse complement strand
TTGCAAAATCAATTTTCATATGTTAACTGTTTTTTATTTGAGGTAATATTAATAAAGCAGGAGGGAAAATGGAAAAGAAATGGAGGCATAAATGTCTACAGTCACAATGAAAGAACTTCTGGAGGCAGGTGTCCACTTCGGGCATGAGACCCGAAGGTGGGACCCAAAGATGAAACCCTATATCTTTGGGGCAAGAAACGGTATTTATATTATTGACCTTCAGAAGACTGTCCAATTATTTAAAGAGGCCTATTTATTTATCCGCGATGTTGCGGCAAAAGGTGAATATATCCTTTTTGTTGGAACAAAGAAACAGGCTCAGGAAACAATCCAAGAGCAGGCTACTCGATGCGGGATGTTTTATGTGAATCATCGCTGGCTCGGTGGTATGCTTACAAATTTTCAGACGATTAAACGATCGATTGAAAGACTTAAAAAACTTGAGGCAATGAAGAATGAAGAAATCTATAGCCTTCTACCCAAGAAAGAGGTTCTTGAGCTTGAGAAAGAGAGGGCCCGTCTGGAAAAATCCCTTGGAGGAATAAAAGATATGGACCGCCTTCCCGGTGTCATCTTCATAGTTGATCCTAAAAAGGAGAGGATTGCAGTAAGGGAGGCAAGAAAGGTGGGAATACCATCTGTTGGCATTGTTGATACAAATTGTAATCCTGAAGAATTAGATTACATAATACCTGGAAATGATGATGCTATAAGGGCAATTCACCTCTTTACATCTAAAATTGCAGATGCAGTGATAGAGGGTAGACAGCTCTATGAAAAGCAGCTCCAGTTAGAAGCTGAAAAAGAACAAAAAGAAGAGGTTTCAACGAAAGCTGTTGAACCCGAGGCTAAGGAAGAAGTCGAACAAGAGGAAGAAACATTTGAAGAAGAAATAGATGAATATGAGGATGAGGAGGAGTAGACCTAAATGGAGATACCAATTGAGCTTGTAAAAGATTTAAGACAGAGAACAGGGGCTGGCATTGTTGATTGCAAGGTAGCCCTTGAAGAGGCAAAAGGGAATATCGAAGAGGCAATCGATTATTTAAGAAAAAAGGGATTGGCAAAGGCAGCTAAAAAAGCAGGCAGGATTGCCACTGAAGGATTGGTGGCGTCTTATATACATCCAGGTGGAAAGATAGGAGTCCTTGTAGAGATTAATTGTGAGACAGATTTTGTTGCAAAAACAGAGGAGTTTCAAAGATTTGTTAAAAATATGGCAATGCATATTGCTGCTGCAAATCCCCAGTATATCCGCAGGGAAGATATCCCTCCGGATGTCCTCGAGAAAGAAAAACAGATCTATCGAATGCAGGCACTTGAATCAGGAAAGCCAGAAAAGGTGATCGATAAGATAGTTGAAGGGAAAATGGAAAGATTTTACTCCGAGGTCTGTCTTCTTGAACAGACTTATATAAGAGACCCCGACCTTACTGTAAAGGATGTCCTTGATGCAATGATAGCAAAAGTTGGTGAAAATATAAATATTCGACGGTTTGTAAGATTTCAACTTGGAGAAGGATTACCATCAAATTAATTAATCTTATAGTTTAAATTTCATACTTTTCCTTTTAAGGAATTTAAAAACCCCTTCCATGAGTAGAATCAAATATAGAAGAATACTTCTTAAGATAAGTGGTGAGGTGTTAACAGGCGATAAGGAATATGGGATTGATCCTTCGGTTATCAAAAAAATTGCTGAAGAGATAAAAGAAGTAAAAGAGTTGGGTTTAGAGATTGCAATTGTGATAGGGGGAGGAAATATATTTAGAGGAGTGGCTGCAAGTTCTAAGGGAATGGATCGTGCTTCTGCAGACTACATGGGAATGTTGGCTACAGTATTGAATGCCCTTGCACTTCAGGATGCACTCGAAAAGATAGGCATTCATACAAGGGTTCAAACAGCAATAGAGATGAAAGAGATTGCAGAACCTTATATAAGAAGAAGAGCGATAAGACACCTGGAAAAAGGAAGGATTGTTATATTTGCTGCAGGTACTGGAAATCCTTATTTTACCACCGATACAACAGCATCACTTCGTGCGATGGAGATTGGCGCAGATGTTATCCTGAAGGCAACAAAGGTCGATGGGATATATGATAAAGATCCGCTCATTCACAAAGGGGCTAAAAAATTTGACGAGCTCACTTACCTTGAAGTTTTAAAAAAAGGTATTAAGGTAATGGATGCAACTGCAATCTCTCTCTGTATGGATAATCAGATTCCAATTATTGTATTTAACCTCAAAAAAAGTGGTAATATAAAAAAGATTGTCTTAGGGGAAAAAATAGGAACGAAAGTGAGGGGATGAACCATGCAAGAGGAGAAGATATATTCAGAAGCTGTCTCAAAGATGGAAAAGACTTTATCAAATTTTAAATCTGATTTAAACAAGGTAAGGACTGGAAGGGCTTCCCTCGCACTTTTTGATGACATTCGAATCGATTATTATGGAAAGCCTACCCCGCTTAATCAGATGGCAACACTATCTATTCCAGAACCAAGACTTATTACAATTCAGCCATGGGATCTGAGTATGATTGGTGAGATTGAGAAGGCCATCCTAAAATCTGGACTTGGAGTAACCCCCACTAATGATGGTAAGATTATTCGAATAGCAATTCCTCGACTCACTGAAGAACGTAGAAAAGAACTTGTAAAGGTTGTTAAAAAGATGGCTGAAGGTGCAAAGGTATCAATCAGGAATATTAGAAGGGATGCAAATGAACATCTAAAAAATTTAGAGAAAAACAGAGAGATATCCCAGGATCAACTAAAACAATGGATGGATAAAATACAGAAATCAACCGATAAGTATATAGAGAAAGTAGACGAGGCCCTTTCAGCAAAAGAGAAAGAGATACTTGAAATTTCCTGATGGTAAAGGGGGTGATGTAAGTGGCTTATCTTATAACTGATGAATGTGTGGCCTGTGGCACATGTGCAGAGGAATGTCCTGCAGAAGCCATTGAGGAAGGAGAACCCTACGTAATTAATGAAGAGAAATGCACAGAATGTGGAAACTGTTTTGAGGTATGCCCTGTTGAGGCCATTATTGAAAAATAGTCTTAAAGGGGAGAAAAACTCTCCCCTTTCAATCCAATTTTAGATTGATCTTTTTCATTAAAAATTCAATCTTCACTCCAGATATCCAAACATAAAAATATATCTAAGCCCAAATTGAGCGATTTTTTACTAAAGCCTCTATTTATAGGTCATTGCGAGTACTCAAATGGTGTGTGGCAATCCGACGAAGTTGTTGCGAGCCTAAAGGGCGTGGCAATCTCATAGATTCCTTGCTTAGCTCGGAATTACAATTTGGAAGAGATCGCTTTGGCTTCGGCTCACAATGACACTCTTTAATTACCCAATTTAGATGCCCTAAATATCCTAAAAAGAAATGGTTCCCTTTTTTGCAAAAAGCATCAGGAATTGAAAAATGGTGTATAATGTGATATTTTTTAAATTATTAGTTATCAATCTCTTCTTAAAAAACAGGATATAAGTAATGAAAGCCATTGATAAAAATAAATTGCCAAAGCATATAGCCATAATAATGGACGGAAATGGCCGATGGGCAAAGAAAAAGTCACTGAATCGTATAAGTGGTCATATAAAGGGGGTTGATGCTGTAAGAGAAGTTGTTACAGCCTGCAGGGAACTCGGAATCAAGGTCTTGACCCTTTATGCATTCTCGATTGAAAATTGGAAAAGACCACAGGAAGAAGTCAATGCACTGATGGAACTTCTAAATAGCTATCTCATAAAAGAAGTTGATGAGATGTTAAAAAATAATATAAGGCTTATGGCTATTGGTCGGCTTGAAGATCTACCTCCAAATGTCCTAAAAACTTTAGTTGATACGATAAAAAAGACTGAAAAGTGCGATGGTATGATACTGAATCTTGCCCTAAGCTACGGTGGTCGATCTGAAATCATCCATGCCTTAAAGAGTATTTTAAGCGATTTTAAAGAGGGAAAAGTAAGCCTAAATGATATTACACCTGAGTACTTCTCAAATTACCTCTGGACAAGTGGGCTGCCTGATCCTGATCTATTAATTAGGACAAGCGGTGAGTATAGAATTTCTAATTTCCTTCTCTGGCAGCTTGCCTATACAGAACTTTATGTTACAGATACACTATGGCCTGATTTCAATCGTGAAGAACTTTTAAAAGCCATTGCAGACTTCCAGTCGAGGGAAAGGAGATTTGGTCTAACAAGTGAACAGATAAATGGCCTTGAATGATCATCCTCACCTCATAATTATATTGAAAGAAAAATGGGAAGAATAGAGAAGAAGAAATTCTGGACAGGATTATTTATAGTTCCACCCGTTATCTTTCTTATCGGATTCAGTACCCCTTTTATATTAAACCTTATTATATTAGCTTGCACATTTCTGGGCCTCATGGAATATTTTAAACTTACGATTCCAGATTCGAAAGAGATTGAGAAGTGGACTGGAATACTTTTAGGCACTTCTTTTACCCTCTTTATAATTTATGGAGGGAATCCTCTTTCCAAAATTTCTATTGTGCTAATAATTCTTATAGTTTCAGTACTATTTATGATTACCTCAAAAGATCTCTCTTTAACAACATCAAGGATTGGTATAATGTTTTTTGGTATATTCTATATAGGATTCCTCCTTTCCTATATCCCAATGATTCGCCTTTTTGAAAATGGAACAAAATGGGTTCTTTTCTTGATAATAACAGTGTGGAGTGGAGATGTAGCGGCCCTCCTTTTTGGCCTGTCCATAGGAAGGCATAAACTTTACCCGAAGATATCCCCAAATAAAACCTTTGAGGGACTGTTAGGTGCCCTTTTTGGACCTGTCATATCTGGAAGCATTTACTCCTGGCTATTTCTTCCATATGTAGACAGGATGAAGTGTATACTTATGGCAATCGGTATAGGATTTCTCGGACAAGTAGGAGATTTCACTGAATCGATGATAAAGCGAAGTGCAAACGTAAAGGACTCTGGTTCCCTTATACCAGGGCATGGGGGAATCCTTGATAGACTTGACAGTTTCCTATTTTCTTCGCCTTTTCTCTATTATTTTGTTATTAATTTTATAAGGGAGAATTGATGAAGAGGTTGGCTATACTCGGCTCCACAGGGTCAATCGGAGTAAACACACTTGAGATTGTTCGCCAGTTCCCAGATAGATTTAAAATAACTGCCCTTTCAGCAGGTCTTAATATCCAATTACTTAAAAAACAGATAATGGAATTTCAGCCCAAGGTTGTATCTGTAAAAAATAAAGAGCTTTCAGAAGCCCTACAGAGAGAACTTTCGGAAAACGGTGTTGAAATCTTTTATGGAATTGAAGGTCTTATAAAGGTAGCCACACACCCTGAGGTTGATCAGGTTGTATCTGCTATCGTTGGTGCAGCAGGTCTTATACCAACACTTTCTGCCATAAAGATGGGAAAATCCGTTGCCATTGCAAATAAAGAACCACTTGTAATGGCTGGGAAGATTGTAATGGAGGAGGCTAAAAGAAATAATGCCCAGATATTGCCAATCGATAGCGAACATAGCGCCATCTTTCAGGCACTCCTTGGTCACAAGAAGGAGGATGTAAAACGGATTATACTAACAGCCTCTGGAGGACCATTTCTGAACCTTCCCCTATCTAAACTTCAAGAGGTAACAGCAAAGGAGGCACTTAACCATCCACATTGGGAGATGGGGAAGAAGGTTACAATAGATTCTGCCTCCCTTATGAATAAGGGGTTAGAGGTTATCGAAGCCCACTGGCTTTTTGATATCCCTGTAGAAAAGATCTCCGTTCAGATTCACCCCCAAAGTATTGTACATTCGATGGTTGAATATATTGATGGATCTGTAATCGCAATAATGGGGATTGCAGATATGAAGATTCCAATTTCTTATGCACTCTCTTATCCAAATCGTCTTAACCTTAAACTTACTCCCTTAAATCTCCCTCAGAGTGGGGCCCTTACATTCTTTACACCTGATTTCGAAAGATTTCCTTGTCTTAAACTTGCTTATCAATCAATCCAGATAGGAGAAACAATGCCTGCTGTTTTAAACGCAGCAAATGAGATTGCTGTGGATGCATTTCTCGAAGGGAAAATAAAGTTTACTGAGGTCCCTATTCTTATTAAAATGGTTATGGATGAACACCAAGTTAAACCAGTCAAAACTATTGAAGATATATTAATAGCAGATAAATGGGCTCGAGAAAGATCAAAGGCCCTTTTAGAAAGGAGAAAACCGTGATTAATGCAATATATTTGGGGATCCCTGCCCTAACGATAATATATGACACTGTCATCCCTACCCTTATCGTCCTCGGTATACTTGTATTTATACATGAACTTGGCCACTTCATATTGTCTAAAAAATTGGGTGTTGGTGTTATCACTTTCTCATTGGGCTTCGGTCCTAAAATAATAGGGAAAAAGATTGGTGAAACTCAATACCAGATTGCAGCTATACCACTTGGTGGATTTGTTAAACTCGTAGGCGAAAACCCTGAAGAAGAGATAAAAGAAGAGGATAAAGAAAGGGCATTCTCAACTCAACCAATATGGAAACGTTTCCTGATAGTAGCTGCAGGTCCTTTCTTTAACTTCATCCTCGCAATGGTACTCTTTTCAGTAATAAATCTTTTTGGAATACCATCCCTACTTCCCAAGGTAGGTGAGTTAAGTCCTGGTCTTCCTGCAGAAAAGGCAGGGTTAAGAAAAGGAGATCTTATTGTATCTGTTAATAAAGAGAAAGTATCAAAATGGGATGAGCTTTCAAAAATCATTCGTTCAAGTGAGGGTAAGGAGCTTACCTTAGAGGTAAAAAGAGACGAAAAGATCTTTGAGATCAAAGTTACTCCCCAGGCATCGACTCAAAAGAACATCTTTGGGGAAGAAGTAAAAATATTCCTCATAGGGATTACCCCTTCCGGAGATACTGTTGTTGAAAAGGTAGGTTCACTTAAGGCAATTGGAATGGGAATTTCGCAGACATGGTTTGGTATAAAACTAACTGTTCTTACAATTGTTAAGCTTATTGAAAGGGTAGTGCCTGCAAAAACGATAGGAGGTCCAATTCTCATTGCCCAGCTTGCTGGAGAGCAGGCGAAGAAAGGGATTATAAGCCTTGCACTTTTTATGGCCATACTCAGTATAAACCTTGGTATAATAAATCTTATCCCCATTCCAATACTGGATGGAGGTCATTTCTTATTTCTGGCTCTTGAAGCGATCTTAAGGAGACCTATAAGTGTGAAAAAGATGGAGATAGCACAGCAGGTTGGTTTGGCAATAGTTATAATTCTAATGATATTTGCTTTTTATAATGACCTTGTTCGTATATTCTCTCCGATTAAGGGTGAATAGATGAAGGTAATCGGGATTGACACCTCAACCTCGTGTGGAAGCATTGGATTTATAAATGAAGAGGGCGATATTCTATTTGAATATCAATTTAAAGCACAGATTACGCACTCAGAAAGACTGCTTAAGGCAATTGAATATGTGTTAAAGGAGACAGGATTTAATTTAGAAGAGCTTGATGGATGGTCAATCTCTCTTGGACCAGGTTCTTTTACAGGACTAAGAATAGGTATTAGCACTGTAAAGGGATTGGCATTTGCTACAGGAAAACCGGTTGTTGGTCTATCAAGCCTTGACATTTTAGCATCCCAAATCTCCCCTACTCCCTATCTTATATGTCCAATAATAGATGCAAGAAAGGGAGAATTATATACCTCGTTTTATAAATATTCAGATGAAAATATTCTCGAAAGGCTAACTCCATATCAGGCGTTAAAACCTGATGAACTTATAAAGAGAATAGAGGAAAAGACAGTATTTATAGGTGATGGGCTAAGAATCTATGGAAGTTTTTTAAAAGACGGCCTTAAATCCCTTGCATTATTTGCACCATTTACACTTAATAATCCACTTGGAACAATGGTTGCAAAACTGGGTTGCGAACAGATACGAAATGGTAAACTCCTCGGTTTAGAAAATTTCACTCCTATATATGTAAGACCATCGGAGGCAGAGTTAAAGTGGCAAGAAAAGAGCCCTTAAAAGTAAAAGATTGGGAATGTAGGTTCAAAAATAGCCTTTTTTATTAGTTATTGTGGGCCTTCAAAGGGTGCGTTAAATACAATGAAGTCATTGCAAGCCCGAAGGGCGTGGCGATCTCATAGGTTTCTTGCTTAGCTCGGAATGACAATTTGGAAGAGATCGCTTCGGTCTCCTATTCAAGATTTGACAAAAAGGAATCAATTATATTATGGTTTTTTATTATTTTATGTTAACATTTTTCTTAGGGGGGCTGAAATGGCCAAGGGAGATGAAGAATTGATAGAAAGATTGATGAAGGAAGACGAAGAGTTTCGAAAGGTAAAACAGGCCCATATGCAGCTTGAAAAAGATTTAGAAGCACTTGAAGGAAAACCATTTCTCACCCCTCAAGATGAAATTGAAATTAAAATCATAAAGAAGAAAAAATTGGCCTTAAAAGACCAGATGGAAAAAATCTTAATGAGATATAGATAGATGAAGAAGACAGGTGCACAAATCGTTATTGAATGTCTAAAAAAAGAAGGTGTAGATACAATATTCACCTATCCAGGTGGTGCAATCCTCCCAATCGTTGATGAACTTCCTGAATGTCCATTCCGACATATACTTGTACGTCATGAGCAGGCAGCAGTGCATTCAGCAGATGGATACGCAAGGGCCTCTGGAAAGGTTGGAGTGGTGCTTGTCACATCAGGCCCTGGTGCAACTAATACTGTAACAGGTATAGCTACAGCCTTTATGGATTCAATACCCCTTGTTATCTTCACAGGTCAGGTGCCTACATTACTTATTGGAAATGATGCCTTCCAGGAAGCTGATATAATCGGGATTACACGGCCTTGTACCAAACACAATTATCTGGTAAAGGATGTAAAAGATTTAGCCCGGATAATTAAAGAGGCATTTTATATTGCAAGAACTGGAAGACCTGGACCAGTGCTTGTAGATTTACCAAAAGATGTTTTGATAAACTCAACTGATTTTAAATATCCTGATAAGGTCTTTATCAGAGGTTATAATCCAACATACGAAGGTCATCTGGGTCAGATTCAAAGGGCAGTTAAACTAATCTTAAAATCAAAAAAACCCATTTTATATATTGGAGGAGGAATAATATCTTCAAACGCGT
>JBBIOI010000127.1:0-9350 GCA_037443425.1 Deltaproteobacteria bacterium | reverse complement strand
AAAGATTTTCAAAGACTCCGTAGCCCTGACCACCATACTCCTCCGGAAAATGGATCCCAATAAAACCAAGCCTTGCTGCCTTTTTCCATATCTCCCTGGGAAACTCATGCCTCTGCTCAAGTTCAAGGATCTTATCCTTATCACACTCCCCTTCAATAAACTCCCTTGCAGCCCTCTGAATCTCCTTCTGCTCCTGGGTTAATTCAAAATCCATCTCTTTCCTTCTCGTATAATTGGCTTAAGATCTTTTTATAAGTCTCTGAATTATAGAATTCGAGTCTTTCGTCTTCGATCAAAAAGAGATGATTTACCTTCTTACTTCACACATATGAAGACTTCTTTATCCCTTTGCCAAAAACATTGGTGATGATGGGTAATATTTCTTTTACTTATTTTTAAAAAAAAGAAGTAAGATATTGAAGATAAAAAACTCCAAAAACTCTGTAATCTCTTTTCTATTTTATAGATTAGAATATATTCTCTTTTCTTACCCACTTTGGAAACCACTTATAATAATCCGATGGATTTGCCTTTCTTAGCCCCTCATAAGTCGCCTTTGCCAATGCTATCCCTTTCTTATCCCTATAAATCTTAACAAAACCCTTCCTCTCAAGAGAAACAAGTAACTCATCAAGCCTCGTATCATCCACATCAAACGACTCCTTCAACTCCTGCCGACTCATATAAAGACCAGGATTAACCCTATAATCCTCTGCCAAAAACTTAAGAAGCCTATCCTCATCAATATCCCTCTCCCTCTCTGGAGCACGAGAAACAGAAACAGGTACCCCAAGCTCCTTATGGATCACCCTCCTTGGCATCCTTAAATCCTCTGCCATCTGCCTCAAGGCTGTCCTGAAGATCACAAGCCTGCAAGCCTCCATCGTCCCACCAGCAATGTTCTCTATCTTGGCAACATTCATAATCGCTGAAAGAGGATAAAAACTCGTAACTCCATCTCCACCCATAACCTGAATCGCATCAATCGCAGCCCTAAGCGCACCTTCACATAGATATACCTTAGAAACATTAGAATCAATCGTTATATCCCACCCCAAATCCCATAAATAAGCCGTATAATAAGTCAATACCCTACCTATATGAAACTGCATAATAAGATCAGATATCTTAAACTGATTATTCGTAAACTCTATTGTCGGCCTACCAAACTGAACCCTCCGCTGTGCATATGGAATCACATTCCTTAAAATCTCCCGCAGCCAACCAACAGCCTGAGAACAGATAAGCGTACGCTCAAAATTAAGCCCTGCTGTCATAACCCTCCAACCATGACCCTCATCCCCTATACGGTTTCCAACAGGAACCCTAACATCCTCAAAATTTAATACACCATTGTGAATATTCTCAAAACCAGCTATCTCATTGATCTTCTCAACCGTAAAACCACTCATCCCCTTCTCAACGATAAAACCCGTAAGATGACGATAATTCTTACGATCCTCCACATCATCACTCGTCCTTGCATAAACCATATAGCGATTCGCCAAACCCGCAGAAACAATAAACCTCTTCTTCCCATTGAGGATATAGGAATCACCATCACGCCGGGCCGTCACCTCAATAGCAGATGCATCGGTCCCTGCAAATGGCTCTGTAATAACTATTGCACCAAGCTCACCCCTTGCTATCCTCGGAAGAAACCTCCTCTTCTGCTCCTCTGTCCCAAACTCTATAATCTGCCTCAACCCCCCAAGCATGTTAGCAAGAAATGTACGACCAATCCCCGGCATCTGACTTAGTGCCTCCGTTGCTATACAGGCACCAGTTGCCCCCAGTCCAAGCCCACCATACTCCTTCGGAATACCTGCCCCTGTATAACCCCTCTCTCCAATCTTCTCAAAGATGTCCCACGGAAACTCCCTTGTCCAGCGCGTCTCATCATCACGAGGCATTATCTCCTTTGCAAATTCATTTACCTCCTTCTCAAACCTTTTCTGCTCATCTGTCCACCATGGAAAACCCTGCATATTTGGCTAACCTCCTTGATTTAATTTAAGATTAAACCTTCCTCTCTAAACCCTTCCAGTACTTCTCCCTTAACTCCCTCTTAAGGATCTTCCCTGAAGGAGTCTTCGGCAAAGAATCAACAAATTCCACTGATTTCGGAGCCTTATACCGTGCAATCCTCTGCTTACAAAATTCTATCAACTCCTGCGAATCAACAGCCATCCCCTCCTTCAATACAACAACCGCATGCACCCTTTCAACCCAGTAAGGATCAGGAACACCAATCACTGCTACCTCCTTAACTCCAGGATGCTGATATAAAACCTCTTCCACTTCACGAGGATAGATATTCTCCCCTCCTGATATTATCATATCCTTCTTCCGATCCACTATGTAAATATGTCCATTTTCATCATAAAATCCTATATCTCCAGTATGCAACCAACCATCAACAATAGCCTCTCGAGTCTCATCAGGTCTTTGCCAGTATTCAACCATTATATGTTTCCCCTGAACTATGATCTCTCCTAATTCACCAGGCCCAACATCTTTACCTTTTTCATCTACAATCCTGATATGAACCCCTGAACAAGGCCTTCCACATGAACTTAATACCTTCTGCTCTTCAGTTGAACCCTCTATTACATCATGAGCCTTTTGAGGGAGACATGCAACGAGTGGTCCTGATTCGGTTTGACCATAACCCTGGATCAGAATTGGTCCAAATCTCTTTATTGCCTTTTTCAATATCTCTAAGGGCATCGGAGAAGCTGCATACCATATCCGTTTTAAACTACTAAGATCATATTCTTCAAAGTTAGGCAAAGAAAACATGGCAACAAGATGGGTTGGGACGATATGAATATCTGTTGCCTTTTCCTCTTGAATAGTCTTTAAGGTCTCTTCAGGATCAAAAAATTTCATAATGACATTACAACCGCCAGCATAAAAGAAGGTCCAGAATTGGGCATGTCCACCAATATGAAAAAGGGGCATCACCATTACATGCTTATCCCCAACCTCGGCACCCAGGGCTTGTGCATAAATCCTTGTATCTTCCATCTTTCTGCGATGAGTATATAGGGCTCCTCGAGGAACACCTGTAGTACCACTCGTGTAGAATATATAAAGGGGATCATCTTCCGTTACAAAAACATCTGGTTCATCCTTGGGAAAACTTATAATTAATTCATTATGAGTTATCATTCCAGGATGGGGTTTTTCAAAAGAGACAAAAACCTTAACCCTTGATAGCCGAGAGCGGATAATATCAACTTTCTCAAATAGTTCAGATCCTACAAAAAGGACATTTGCTTCAGAATAATTTATAAGATAATCAAGCTCGTTTGTTTGCAATCGTGGATTAAATGGAGTTGCAATAAATCCCCCTTTCATTGCCGCTCCAAAGACATCTGCAAATTCAAGGCAATTCCATGATAGAATTCCTATTACATCACCCTTTTTTACTCCCATTGACCAGAGTGCACGAATGAGGCTATTTATCCTATCATTGAATTCAGAAAAAGTTATCCTTTTTGATCCATATACAAAGGCCTCTTGTTTGGGATACAAAAGCGCATTTCTATAAATTACGTCTGCATAAGTACCGATGTTATAACGTGAAAGCTCTTTTAATAAAAATCTCTTTGACATTGAAAGATTATCTATTTCCCCATAAGGTTTGGTAAAATTGTAACAATATCTGGAAAGATTATAAATAATGTAATTGCTATCATATCTAAGATAATAAATGGTGTCACTGATTTGTATATATCCATTGATGAGATATCTTTCGGAACAACCCCTTGCATTACAAACAAACATAGTCCAAACGGAGGAGATTTCATCCCCACAGACATATTAATTAAATATAATAACCCAAACCATACGGGGTCCCATTCCAGGGCCCTAACTATCGGCATAAAAATCGGCAGTGTTATCATCATTATTGCAACCTGCTCCATCAATGTCCCTAAAAATAATAGAATACCCATCATTACAGCCAATATTAAATAAGGTGGAAGTTTAAAACCCAGGATAAAATTCAGAAGTCCTTGGCTCGCACCAGTGTAGGCTAATATCTGACTAAATGCTGTAGCTCCTGTAAGTATCATAAACATCATTACAGAAATCTGTAGTGCACCTTCAAACGTCTTTTTAATTACTCCCCAACTTAGTTTTCCATAAAGCCAAACCAATATTATCGAGAGTAAAGTCCCGATAGCTGCTGACTCGGTTGGTGTAGCTAATCCAAAAAGAATTACACCAAGGACAATAAAAATTATTATAATAAATGGAAGCACGTACTTTACTGTCAACACAATCTTCTCAAGAAATGGAACCCTTTTTGGTTCATATGGGGGTGCGATTGAGGGTTGAATGATACATCTAATCAGTATGTAGCCAGCATAAAAACCAGCCATGATGAAACCAGGTATAAGTCCAGAAATTAGTAGCTTTCCTATCGAGATGTCGGCCAATGATCCCAAAACTACAGCCAGTGCACTTGGTGGTATTATCATATCCAAAGACCCAGCCATACATGAACCAATTGCTATTGATTTATGATATCCTCTACGCAACATCTCTGGTAATAATAATGTTCCAAGCATTGCTGTACAAGCCATACTCGAACCACTTATACAAGAAAATATTGTAGCTGCACCTATCGAAATAATACAAAGCCTACCCGAAATCCTTGCTGTCCAAAGATCCAATACATCTACAGCCTTAACAAAAACCCCTGAATACACCAATATCTCACCTAAAACTATGAACAAAGGAATTGGTAGCAGAACAAACGTACTTATCGATGTGAAAATTGTATGTATAAACATCGATAATCCTGCTTGTCCCATTAATATATAGATAATGACTACGTTTATTACCATAAACGATAAAAATACAGGAAACCCGATTGCCAATAGTATCAAAAACATTCCTATAATCAATGAAAACCAACCCCACCACTCCATTTTCTTATTTTTCCTCCCTTACACACTTTCTTTTAACAGACTTTTTAATCCTTCAAAAAATTGCCGAATAAACTCAATCAATAACAGTGTATAACCTAAAGAGATGAACGATAAGAAAATCCATTTTGGAAGCGCATAGGTTTTAACAATCTTTATCCCTGTTACGTAACTCTCCACTGATGTCTTTATACTGAACCAGATAATAACTAAAGATATCAATATTCCCATCAATGAAGAAAATACATGGCAATAAGTCTTCGACCTTTGTCTTAGCCTTTCCACCAATATTGTTACAGAGATATGAGCCCTTTCTCTCAGTACCCATGTAGTCCCCAGGAATGCTAGCAAAAAGAGCAGGTATTCACAAAACTCTACAGACCAAACCGTTGGGCGTTTAAAAAAATACCTTGATACAATTTCAAAACATTCGATTATCATCATAATAAAAATAAATGTGCCTGCAATAAAAGCCATAATTCCTATTAGGCGATCAAAAAAATAAAAGAACTTTTTCTTCATAATAACCTCATAACAATAAATTAGGTCAAACCATATCTACAGGGGAATATGGTCTGACCTAAGTTTTTAAAAATAATTGGCTAAAATTATAATCTTTTTATTGCCAGGGGAAGGCACCTTTTGGAAGAGATGCCCTTGACATTGCCTTCCTTAATCTTGGTCCATACTCAGGGGCTGCTTTAATGACTTCTTGCCATGTCATCTCATAAGCAGTATGAACAAATTTTTCTGCATCCTTTGGCGGAAGTTGTATATTCTTCATCCCCGCCTTTTCCCTGATCCTTTCTTCTTTTTCAACCAGCTTATAGTTTCGTATGGTACCTATATATTCATATTTCTGAATCTCATCCATGATAATTTCCTGTAAATCCTTTGGAATCTTATTCCATCGATCAAGATTTATCATCGTTGCAGGTTCCATCTGAAAAACACCCGGCAAAATCATGTATTTTGTAACTTCCTGCAGCCCCCAGCTTATCATCCCAACCCTTGGCCACATGAATCCTTCTACTACACCTCGTTCCATAGCCGTATAAATTTCTGGAGGAGGCATGGTCACAGGACTTGCACCAAGCGCTTTAAGGAATGGGATATAAAGTGGCATAACCCTGATTTTTAAGCCTTTGAAATCTTCAATCTTTTCTATTTTTTTATTACAGAATACATGAAATGTTACATCAGAATGAAGTCTCCCAAGATATTTTGCATTTACCCTCTTTGCAAAGATCTCTGTCCAAAGTTCAAAAAGACCACTCTTTCTCTCTTCCCATGCAGAAAGCTCTGATAGCCCCTGAGCCTCAGCCTCGGGCATAAGTGATTTCATATAAGCCCATGGATAATAAAGATTCATGTCTATTGTTCCTGCTTTAATTGCATGTACCTGATCAAAAGCACCCATTACTTCTGGCCCACCTAACCATTCAATCTTAAGTCTACCACCCGATCTTTTATTTACAGCTTCAATAAAAAGGGGAACAGGATCATTATTTAAATGTTGCTTAGGAAATGCTGTAATTGCCTTAAGAACAATCTGTTGAGACCCTACCTCTGAACCAATAAAAGTTACCATGAAGAATCCAAGAAGGATAAAAATAAATGACACTCTTTTTCGCATATTGCACCTCCTTTTATTTTTTTGAAAATGCTATTAAAAATAAAAAAAATTGTCAAGTCTTTTTAGAAAGAGGTAAGCATCTTTTTTCGCGTGATGAGGTTATATGGTTTATCTGGCAAATTCTTTCCGGCAGTCTTGCCAATAAGCATCCCATTCTCCATTTAGCCCCAAAAGCCTTAATTCCAATATAGGAATTAAAGCCGTCATTCCTGCGAAAGCAGGAATCCAGGGAAAAGAAAAACACTTTAAAAAGCTGGATTACCGTTTTCACGGGAACGACGTAGGTGAGGTTAGAAATTAAATAATGATTCGGGATAAGTATAACATTGCAATAAGCCAATGCTACATAACCTGTCACGGGAAAAGAGATACTTCCAATAGTTAACTTTCCACACCTATAACAATCTTTAATCGCTCAATTTAGATTTTGGAAGGCTCTTTTACTACCACAGCTAACAGTATCATTGATAGTAATGCAATCACTGCTCCTGTTCCAAATGCTACACCTGCTCCAAAATAGTTATACAAAAAGCCAAAAATTATACTTGAAGGAAACGCCCCTAATCCTACAGCAAAGTTATAAATTCCAAACCCGCTACCACGCAACTCACTTTTTACAATATCGGCTATGAAGGCCCTTTCAGCACCTTCGCTGAACGCATAGAAGAGAGCATATATGGCAAAGAGAATAAAAGTGGCAATAATCTGCCATAAGCCTGATAGATTATCAAGAAGAGCAAAGCACATGTATACAAACGCATAAATTCCCCAGCCGATGTTAATGACACGTTTGCGACCTATCCTATCTGACAATGCCCCGAAATGGGTTGAAAATGCCACCTTGATAACATGAAAATAGGCCCAAACCAATGGTAAAAATAAGATATTAATAACCCTCTTTTGTGATGATGGATCTCCGAAATGATTTATAATATTACCGAACAAGGGTAAATTGGAAATGATTGAGTTAAGTGCACCGCTTTTCTCAATAGATTCTTCCACCCTGAAGAGCAGAAATACATCTGATGAATTTCCAAGGGTAAAAAGAACCACAATTGATATATATGCAAGGAAGTTTTTGTCGAACTCTTTCAGAGAGAATCTAAATGGTCTTTCTGCTGACGGATAATCAACTTTCTCTCTTAAAAATAATATGAGGGTCAGCACAGCAAAGATCCCTGGTATAATCGATATGAGAAATGTCCAACGGAGTATCAGAAGCGTATCTTCAAGACCAATATTGCGGGTGAGGATCATAATGGTAAACAGTGCAAGAAATGGTCCTAAAACAGCACCTGCATGGTCCATTGCTCGGTGAAAACCATACGCCTTCCCTCTTATGCTACCTTCAACAGATGAGGCGATAAGTGCGTCACGAGGTGAAGTGCGGATGCCCTTACCTACTCGATCTAACATTCTTATAAAGACAATTTGCCACGAAGCAGAAACTACACCAGTTAAAGGCCTAATCAGAGAAGAAATTGAGTAGCCTATTACAACCAAAAGCTTACGCTTTTTAAGTTTGTCTGAAATGATCCCACTCAACAGCTTAAGCATAGCGGAGGTTGTTTCTGCAACGCCTTCGATTATGCCCAATATTATAGGACCAGACCCAAGTGCAGAAATAAATACAGGGATAAGGGGATAGATCATCTCACTTGCTGCATCTGTAAATAAACTCACAACTCCTAACACAACTACATTAATAGGTATTTTACCTCTACGGGAATTGTTCTGATAAGCACTATTTACCTTTTTCTTATCCATTTTCACCTCAATAAATTAAAATATTCTTTTAAAAGAAGGTATAGATGGATTAATTATTTATTGTTTTTTAGAAATTTGCCAGATACGCTATACGCTATATAAACTCATCACGCAAAAAAAATGCTTTCTCAAAAAATTTTTTTCTTGCTATTTATTAAATAATTATTATAATAAGAAGAAATTAAAATTCTAAAGAGGAGGGTTTATTATGGCAGCTAAAAAACCTATTACAAAGGCTCAGATTGTCGCACATTTTGCAAAGAAGTTTGATCTTTCTAAAAAGGTTGCAAACGAAATTATCGATGAGATGGCTTCCCTTGCAATTTCAGAAACAAAAAGGGCTGGGTCATTCACTTTCCCTGGTATTGGTAAGCTTGTCCTTTCAAAGAGAAAGGCAAGAGTGGGAAGAAATCCTGCAACAGGTGAACCAATCAATATCCCAGCAAAGACTGTTGTAAAGATGCGTATTGCAAAAGCTTGCAGAGATGCTATTGTTCCTCCAAAAAAATAGGATTATCTGCTTTTGAAATTATTGAAGATAGACCCATCCCTTTATTTAAGGATGGGTCTATCTTCATTTTTTTAAACTATTTAAAATTTCTTTTATTAACTTACCTCTCCTTTTTGTGGATTCCTTTATAAATAAGTTCATTTTTCTCTTAAAACTTTCGTCTTTAATTGATGTTAGATTCATCTTAATGTTTAAAAGTCCTCCCATAAATGCTGAATCAGCTAATATAGCAGAAATTCCAACATCACTTAAGGCATTTGGATTTCCTCCATTTATAAGCACCTTTGAAAGCCTCATAAGTTCAAGGGACTTTTCACAGACTAATTTTGGAGGTAATGTGGCTTTTTGAAAAGCCTTTTCTATTTCTTTACTTCTTTTTAAACGCTCTTTTTCTGATTCTTTCGGGAGTCTAAATGCTTTTATAACATCATTATATGATTTCGCATCCTCATCTATAGCTTTATATAATCTTTTCTGAATCGAAATTGACTCTTTT
>JBBIOI010000126.1:0-9387 GCA_037443425.1 Deltaproteobacteria bacterium | reverse complement strand
ACTGCTAATCTTTGCTTTGATTCTGATTTCTTTAAGAATCAAACAGCGTAGCAGTATAGAATGGATAGATTCCATATTCATGGAGATAAGCTCACCTTTTCAGAGGATATCAAATTATCCTATAAAGATTGCCCAAAAAATTCTACATGGATACATATTTCTATTTAATCTTAGAAAAGAGAATGAAGAACTCAAACGAAGGATTTTAGAACTCGAAAAAGAAAATAATCAACTTAAAGAAATGGCCTTAGCTAATGTAAGATTAAAGGGCCTGCTCGATTTCAAGCAGAAGATGACTACTTCGATGGTAGCGGCAGAGGTTATAGCCCGGGACCCGACATCATGGTTTAAAAGTATTACTATTAATAAAGGAGAAAGAGATGGAATAAAAAAGGGTATGGCTGTTATCTCACCCAAAGGCGTGGTTGGTCATATCCTTAAAACATCTCCTAATAGTTCCGTTATTCTACTACTCACCGATTATAACAGTGCCATAGATTCAATTATACAGAGGACAAGGGCAAAAGCCATTGTTGAAGGACTTGGAGAGAACCGCTGCCAGTTGAAATACCTTTTAAAGACTGAAGATGTTTCGGTCGGGGATATTGTTGTAACATCTGGTTTGGTAGGTAATTTCCCCAAGGGATTGGTGATTGGTGAAATTAAAAAGATTGAAAATCAAGGCCATGGAATTTTTAAATATGCAGAGTTAGTTCCAAGTGTTGATATTACTAAGTTAGAGGAGGTATTGGTTGTAAAGGAGACTTTCTCATTTATTTCGGGGGAAAGGACAATAAACGAATTACAAAAGCCAAAGAGGACAAAAAAGGGTAAAAAATGATAAGGTTCGTCTCTTTCGCATTTTTAGGGATCTTATTTTTATCCATTCAATCAACATATTTTACTTTAGACTTCATTCAGAAGGTTAGACCTGATTTATTGATGATACTCAATCTTTATCTGGGTCTTTTTTATCCTATGATATCAGGAGGTTTATTAGCATGGTTCTTAGGTTTTCTTACCGATCTCTTCTCAGGAAGTCCTTATGGCCTTTTCAGTCTAACAAGGCCTGTCGTTTTTTTTATGGCCCAGTATATTAAGACCCATTTTTACTTTGAAGATATATCTTATAAGTTTCTTTATGTTTTTCTCTTTAACATTTTTGAAGGTTTGATGATCATATTACTTCTTAATCTTTTTTCCTCAAATATTGAATCACTTTATTCGATCTTTTTAAAGTTTCTTCTTCCACAGTCATTTTCAACCGCCATTGTAAGCCCAATATTTTTTAAAATCTTTAATAAATTAGACTCTTTTTTCATTCACCATAAGGGTGTTAGTATCAATGGGAGATTTTAGTCATGATCGAGCTAAACACCCAGAATATGGATGAATTAAAAAAAAGATATATATATTTTGTTTTATCTGTGATTGTAGCCTTCTTAGTTGTCCTATGTCAGCTATGGAATCTGCAGGTAATTAAGGGTTCTGAACATCGCAGATTATCAGAAAATAACAGGATAAGGATTAAAGAAAAACCAGCAGTTCGTGGTATGCTACTTGACCGTAATGGTTTTATCTTAGCACACAATCGCCCATCTTTTGAGGTCTACCTCGTCCCAGAAGATATAAAAGGGGATTTAGAATTGGTCAAGGATATTGAAGAATTATTAAATTTGTCAAAAGATGAGGTAAAGGAAAAACTTGATAAAAAGCAACGGGTTCCATTTAAACCTATCAAGATCAAATCAGATATAGATTGGCGGGAACTTTCGCTTTTGGAGTTTAATAGAATACGTATACCTGGGCTAATTGTAGATGTCAGATTCAGAAGGGCATATAATTACGGCGATCTTGCATCGCATTTGCTTGGATATCTTGGAGAGGTTGATGAAAGTGATTTAAAACAGAAAAAGGGTTACTCGTATAGATTGGGATCACTTGTTGGTAAATATGGGGTTGAATATCAGTGGGATAGTGATCTTAGAGGAATAGATGGAGGTCAGCAGGTCGAAGTGGATGCCATTGGTAGAGAGGTAAGGCCTCTCAGGAGCATAGAGCCTTTTCCAGGTAATAATGTTTTCCTCACGATTGATTTGGATATTCAGAAAGCGGCAGAAGAAGCATTTGAGGGTAAAAATGGGGTTCTAATTGCCATGGATCCCAAAACAGGATATATATTAGCGATGCTTAGCAAGCCAAGCTTTAATCCCGATATGTTTGCCCAAAACCTATCGGCTGAAGAGTGGAAATCTCTATTAGAGGATCCGGACAATCCTCTCCAGAATAAAGGTATTCAAGGAATCTATCCTCCTGGTTCTGTTTTCAAAATAATCACTGCCATTGCTGGGCTTGAATCTGGTGTAATTACACCAAAAACGCAATTTAACTGCTCAGGAAGCTTTATTTATGGTAACCGTGAGTTTAAATGCTGGAAAGATGGGGGACATGGAAGCATAAGTCTCCATAGGGCACTTGTTGAGTCTTGTGATATATACTTTTATCAAGTTGGGCTTAAGGTTGGGGTTGATAAGATTGCCCATTATGCACATATGTTTGGCTTGGGTAAAAAGACAGGTATCATGCTTCCTTTTGAGAAAGCAGGAATTGTGCCTTCTTCCTCTTGGAAGAAGAGATATATTGGAGTTTCTTGGTATAGTGGAGAAACAATACCACTTTCAGTGGGTCAAGGTTACCTTGCAGTCACACCAATCCAGTTGCTTAACCTTATTTCAGCCATAGCCAATGGGGGTAAAATCTATCTACCACAGGTCGTAGAGAAGGTGGTAGATATTAATGGAAATATTTTAAAAAATTATCCTCCTCGGGAGCTTGGAAGGGTTAATATCTCTGAAGAAACATTACATGCCATCCAAGAGGCTTTAAAAGGTGCTGTAAATGAACCAGGTGGCACTGGGAACGCTTGTGCACTTGCGGATATAAAAGTTGCCGGAAAAACAGGTACAGCTCAGGTTGCAAGGATCTCGCGATATTTCAGAAGAGGAGAGATTACTCGATTGCCACAAAAGTTAAGGGATCATGCCTGGTTTGTTGCCTATGCACCATTTGAGTCTCCTGAGATATCAATCGTAGTCCTTGTTGAACATGGAGGCTATGGAGGAGCGGTGGCAGCACCAATTGCTAAAAAGGTATTTGAAAGATATTTTAATCTAAAACAAGAACGAAATCTAAAATTAGCAGAAAAGGGCAGACAAAATCATGATGATTGATCGAAGGCTTTTTGTTCATTTCGATTGGAATATATTTGGGCTAACTTTGGCCATTGGCATTATTGGTTTATTTAATCTTTACAGTATCACTTCAAATACTGAAATAGGAGGAACCCCCCTATATCTAAAACAATTTTCCTGGTTTATTTTTGGTCTATTTGTGATGATAATCGTTGCTTTTGTTGAATATCGATATTACTCAGACTTTGCTTATGTCCTCTATTCTATATCTGTATTTTTTTTGATGCTCTTATTAGCCTACGGAATTGTTACATCAGGTGCCCAGAGATGGTTCAGGATTGGCTGGCTATCAATTCAACCATCGGAATTTGTAAAGATTTCATTGATCATTACACTGGCTAAATTCTTTCAGGCATCACCACGAGGAGATGGATATTCATTAAAAGATCTTCCTTTCACATTTCTGCTGCTTGCCCTACCTGTGATAATGATACTTAAGCAACCTGATTTAGGGACGGCAATCATACTGGTTCTTTTATTTTTCTCGATTCTGATTTTTGTTAAAATAAAATGGTCCTCTCTGTTGGTAATCGGCTTAGGGGGATTATCTCTTATTCCAATTTTATGGAACTTTTTAAAAGATTACCAGAAGAGAAGGGTGATTACCTTCTTGAATCCTGATCTTGACCCATTAGGAGCTGGTTACCACCTCATTCAATCAAAAATTGCAGTAGGATCGGGTGGAATTATCGGGAAAGGATTTATGAAAGGGACACAGTGTAAATTGGGTTTTCTTCCAGAGGAGCATACAGATTTTGTCTTTTCTGCATTTTGTGAGGAATGGGGGCTATTGGGAGCAATATTTATCATAATCCTTTATGTATCTTTAATTATATATGGAATTCGTATAGCTATTCAGGCAAAAGATCGGTTTGGTGCCATTATCTCATTTGGTGTAACATCTATGCTCTTCTGGCATACATTTATAAATATGGCCATGGTCATTGGGATTCTACCTGTAGTCGGTGTCCCGCTTCCTTTATTTAGTTACGGTGGATCTTTTTTGCTTTCAACTTTAATTGGAATAGGGCTTCTAATTAATGTAAGTATGAGACGATATCTCTTTTAGATTTTAAGCTTAAAAAGGTACATCATCATCTGGTTCGGGAGGTTCTTCTGATTCCAAAGCTATATCTTTCTCTATCCCTGTTGCCTCAACAGAGATTCCAGGGGCTCCTAACATCTGCATTTGTGTTGCAATAATCTCTGTTGTCCATTTTTTGTTGCCATCCTTATCTTCCCATGAACGAGTCCTTAGTCTGCCTTCGATGTAAACCTGTTTTCCTTTGTTTAGATACTCACCACAGATTTCTGCAAGTCTTCCAAATGCCACAATACGATGCCACTCTGTAATGGTTACCTTTTCTCCCAATCGATTAAGACGATTTTCAGTCGTAGCCATTCGAAAATTGGCAACAGCAGTTCCATTACTTAAATATCTAATTTCTGGATCAGCACCTAAATTGCCTATAAGGATAACTTTATTTACCCCAGCCATAACCACCTCCTCCTCTTATTAATTAATAACCTTACCATTTCTAAGAATTCTTTTCAAGAAGGGAGAGACCTGTATCGTCATTGGGGCCGAAGCGTGGAAACTGGATTCCTACTTTGCAGGAATGACAGCTTTAATTCCTATTGAAATTAAGGCATTTGAACCCTACCTCCCCAGTCTTTCAAAGACTTTTTCAGAGTCTCATTTTAGTTCATTGACAAATAAAATCCCTTTCAGGTAATATAATAAAAAAATCATCTGGAGCAAGATGTGAAATATTTTTATAAGACCGATACTGTTAGTATCCCACAAAGACTATATTTTATCCCACTAAAGGATATGATTATCTTCCCTAATGTGGTGGTGCCCCTATTTTTCCAATCTGACGAGGCACTAAATCTTTTAAATAAAGCAATTGTAGAGAATAGCCTTATTGGGTGTGTAGCTCAAAATAATTCGGATACAAAGAATCCTCAGCCAAAAGATTTACTTTCTGTTGGAACAGTTTGTAGGATTCTCCAGTTAGTGAAACTTCCAAACAAAGGCATGAAGATATTTGTAGAAGGGCTCTCAAGGGTATCTTTATCTAACATTGTCTATGAGTCACCTTATTTCAGGGCAGAGGTCAAAGAAATAGATGAATTTTATGAGAAGAATATAATTTCTGAGACTTTGACTCAGAGCATTGGAACACTTTTCAAACTATCTCTTTCAATGGGAAAAACGGTTTCAGAGGATATATTAAAATCTCTTGATAAAATTAATCACCCTGGAAGACTTGCTGATCTCATAGCAATAACCCTCAACTTAGCATTAAAAGAGCAACTTGAGATATTTGAGACAATAGATCCAATACTAAGATTAAAGAAGGTATTTAATTTGTTTACCCGTGAGATTCAATCCCTTTCACAAAAGTCAGCTCTATTATTAAATACATACAGAGATTCAGGAAAGCTTCAGAAAGATGCTTTTTATCGGCAATCAACGAGGGGATCAAGAGATATAACAGAAGAAGATCCATATTTGATGGAGATTAATGAATTGAGAGAAAAGGTAAAGGCAGCCGGAATGCCACAAAAGGTTGAAGAGATTGCCTTCAAAGAGATAAATCGACTTGAGAGGATGAATCCTATATCAGCGGAATATACTGTCTCGAGGACGTATCTTGACTATTTAATAACCATGCCATGGAATAAAAAGACCGTTGATCATCTAGATATTGCAAGGGCACAGGCTATCCTGAACGAAGATCATTATGATCTTGAGAAGGTAAAGGAAAGGATTTTGGAGTTTTTAGCCGTAAGAAAGTTGAAGGATCATATGAAGGGTCCGATTCTATGTTTTGTTGGTCCGCCTGGTGTTGGAAAGACATCCTTAGGAAAATCGATTGCTCGAGCACTTGGAAGGAAGTTTATAAGGATTTCACTTGGTGGGGTGAGAGATGAGGCAGAGATTAGAGGACATCGCCGCACCTACGTAGGGGCACTTCCTGGTAGAATTATCCAAGAGATTAGAAGGGCAGAGACGAATAATCCTGTCTTTATGCTTGATGAGATAGATAAGATAGGCCAAGATGTAAGGGGAGATCCAGCATCTGCGCTACTTGAAACACTTGATCCAGAACAGAATTTCTCCTTTACGGATCATTATCTTGATGTCCCCTTTGATCTGTCAAATGTCCTTTTCATCACCACTGCTAATACACTTTCTACCATTCCTCCTCCATTGTTAGATAGAATGGAAGTTATACACCTATCAGGGTATACAGAAGAGGAGAAAGAAAAGATTGCCTTAAATTTTTTGATCCCTCATCAGATAGAGGAGAATGGATTAAAGGACTACAGGATATCTTTTACGGAAGGGGCCATTTATAAGATTATAAGGGAATACACACGTGAGGCAGGGGTAAGAAACCTTGAAAGAGAAATTGGATCGATCTGTCGTAAGATTGCAAAAGAAGTGACGATGGGAAAGCCGGTTAGAGAAGTAATAGATGAGTCAATAGTTGAAGAATTCCTTGGCCCGAGGAAATATTTTCGTGAAGTAGCCCAAGAGAAAGACCGCATTGGTGTAGCTACAGGACTTGCATGGACAGAAAATGGAGGTGATATAATATTTATAGAAACATCAAAAATGAAGGGTGACAGAGGTTTAATCCTAACAGGTTCTCTTGGAGATGTTATGAAGGAGTCTGCCCAGGCTGCACTCTCCTATATTAGAACGAATGCATCTTCTCTTAATATCCCTGAGGATTTCTTCCAGGGCTGCGATTTACACATCCACATCCCGGCAGGAGCTACACCAAAGGATGGACCTTCTGCTGGAATAACGATTGCTACAGCAATTCTATCTTTGTTGAAAGAAAAACCTGTCCCGCGAGAGATAGCCATGACAGGAGAGCTTACCTTAAGTGGAAGGGTTCTCCCTGTAGGAGGAATAAAAGAGAAAATCCTCGCAGCCCGAAGGGCAGGTGTAAAGACTGTTATTCTTCCTAAGAAGAATGAGGAAAATCTTGAAGATATCCCGGATTATGTTAAGAAAGAAATAAAGTTTGTATTTGTTGAGCATATTAAAGAGGTATTAGATATCACCTTACCCCCAACATAAGATAAAATTGATTCCTAATGGCACCTTTTAAATCAGGATTTATTTCTATAGTAGGAAGACCAAACGTAGGGAAGTCAACCCTCCTTAATCGTCTTATTGGAGACAAGATTGCAATAGTTACAGAAAAACCCCAAACGACAAGAAATCGTATACTCGGGATAAAAAATGTAGAGGGTGGACAACTGATATTTATAGATACACCCGGTATCCACGATGCCCAAACCGAACTTAATAAAAGGATGGTTCGAACTGCTATTGCCTCAGGTCGCGACGGAGATGTTATCCTCTTCTTAATTGATGCATCTTCTCCTGATATTGAATTAGATCGGCGTATGATAGAATCATTAAAGGGAAGCAAAGGAGTGCCAATACTTGTTATAAATAAGATAGATATAGTAAAAAAAGAAAATTTACTGCCAATAATCGATCAATATAGAAATCTTCACTCCTTCTATTCCATAATACCAATTTCTGCTATATCAGGAGATGGGATAGATATCTTGATAGAAGAGATTATGAAATGTCTTCCTGAGGCACCGCCTTATTATCCCGATGACATGATTACAGACCAGACAGAACGATTCTGGGTTTCTGAAATCATAAGGGAGAAGGTGATTCAAAACTCCTATCAGGAGATACCATATTCCACTGCTGTTACGATAGAGTCTTTTAAAGAAAATCCTGAAAAGAATATGGTGGTAATCAAGGGCACGATTCATGTGGAAAGGGATTCTCAGAGGAAGATCATTATTGGTAAGAAAGGTCAGAGATTGAAAAAGATTGGAGAATCTGCAAGAAAAGAGATAGAGGCATTATTAGGTAAGAAGGTCTTTTTAGAACTTTGGGTCGATGTAAATAAGAATTGGACACGTGATCCACGAGCCTTAGATAATTTTGGATATTCCTCTATTTCATTCCCATCAATATGAAGAATTACTTAATGAAAGAGGAATATATCGATTTAAACCTTAGGTTCTTTTCAATATAGGAATAAAAAGAGGAGGTAAAGAAGAGAAAAAAGATGGTACGTTATCATGATGAAGATGAAAGGGAGAGGATATCTTGGAGAGAAATTGATAGAAAAAAGGATCGTTCCCCACATGCCCCCAAAGAGACGCCCGAGCCTCGGCAGAGGTCACGCCGTTCAGAATGGTTAATGAAAAAGTTTCGAAAAGAGGCAGATAAACTTTTTATGGGGAAAAAAGGAACCAAGAAGCATCAGAAGGCTCATAGCGATATCGATAGATATTATGGAACAGAGCAGTTTGAAGATGCGGTAAAGACCTACCTTGATCAGTATGGATTACCAGAAGACTGGAGTACATTGTCTCTTCTGCTTGACCATTCTGATTCAGATACAGTAATAAAAGCCCTCTCAGCTATGAAGGATCTTTACCCCTCAAGGACGCCGATTGAGAAACAGGGGTTTAAGGCAAAATTAGATATCTTGGCCATGACATCAGATAACCTTGAAATACGGGAGTTCGCAGAGGAGATGCTTAAAAGTTTATAAATAAAACCCTGTTCTTTTAGAAAAATCCGTTAAGATTTAGATTTTCTTTTTATATTATTTTTCATTGGTTTTATTGGAAATGGGTATTCTATTTTTTGTCGTAAGCGTTTAAATCTTTTTTGTTCTCCATACTTACCATATCTGCCACCTTTGCTCATAAGATTTACCCGTAATCTTTTTTAGTTTTTACCTCCAGGCAAATCAATCAATTTTTAGTTATTGAATAAATTTGCCTCCTTAAAAAGGATAACAATTAATGAAATGATTTTCAATTAATTCATAATCTAATGGATATCAAAAAATCGGGGGTATACATTTTTTAAAAACTTAATTTTTAGGGTTCTGAGAGTTTTTGAAAAGCTCCAATAAACCCTGGTAAGTTGAAATTAGTAGAAAAAAATGATAATAATTAGCGTGGTTAAAATTATTTGCTACTTTTTATTGATTGGTCTTATGAGAAACTTAAATAAATTAAAAGAGAAGAAAGGAGAATCAATATGATCAAGTTGCCAGAGGATAAG
>JBBIOI010000125.1:0-9422 GCA_037443425.1 Deltaproteobacteria bacterium | reverse complement strand
CATAGGAATCTCCTTTCTGGAAAGGGGATGGATCATAATTTAAAATTTAACACGCGTGTTCCCTGTAGGGACAACAATTCGTGGTGCTTTCGATCCACCCAGGTCAGTTTATATATCGGGGTATGACTACCATAAATTGACGACCTTCTTCCTTCCACAAAAAGGATATAATATATGACGTTATTGTTCAACAATTTTCATCCTTCGTGGTGCCCTTTTAGGGCATGGAGGTTTATATATAAATAAATCACAGGAGGCGCGTATTTGAGGTTTAAGAGCCGAGGTATGAGTTTGTATAGGAAGAATGATAATCCATTTTTGGAATTAGGGCTTTTGAAGCTAAATGAGGAATGGGATACTTATTGGGGCAAAACTGCCGTAAAGAATTTGCCAGATAAACCATATAACCTCATCACGGAAAAAAAGATGCTTACAATCTTTCACTAAATCTTGACTTATGATGCTTCATTTGTAAATATGAATATTATATATGTTTTTGTATTATTTTAAATAATGGGTTAAGTAAAATTTAAAGGCTTTTTTTATGAGAATTCTATTAATTCAACCTGGTCATAAAAAGGAAACAATAGGTTTTGATCAGATGATATTCTGTGAGCCCCTCGGCCTTGAATTAATTGCAGGGGCTCTAAGGGGCCACAATGTTAAGATATTAGATATGAGATTAAATGATGGTCTTTTTCAGACCTTAAAAGATTTTAAACCAGACATATGTGGAATAAGTTGCTCCTACACCATAGATGTTTCATCCTCACTAAGAATTGCAAAAGAGTTAAAGGCTTATTCAAAGAATTTATTTGTCGTTGTTGGAGGTCATCATCCAACAATGGTTCCAAGAGATTTCTTTAAGGATGAGATAGATGCTATTGTTACTGGAGAAGGCGAATGGATAATGAAAGATTTGGTAGATGGTTTAGAAAAGGGGATAGAATTAAAGGGGATACCAGGTCTATTTATTAAGGATGGTGATGAATTTATCTTTACTGGAGAGAGAAATTTGATAGATGATCTTGATAGCCTTCCATTTCCTGACTATGAAGCAATTAAAAAATATCGATCTAACTATTATATGGGTTTTCAAAAGCCTCTTGCATTAGTAGAAACAGCAAGGGGATGTCCATATCATTGTAATTTTTGTAGTGTATGGGTTTTCTATAAAGGACGTTGCAGGATGAAGAGTCCTGAACGAGTTGTATCTGAGCTTATCAGTTTAAAGGAGAGAAATATCTTATTTACCGATGATAATTTCCTTATTAATATAGGGAGAGTGGAAGAGATTATCAGCCTTTTAAAAAAGAAGTCAATAAAGAAGAAGTTTACTATTCAGGCAAGAAGCGATACTATTGTTAGACACCCAGAACTTATTACGAAATTGAAAGGAGTTGGTTTAAGAGGGGTGTTTATTGGGTTTGAAAAGATAAGGGACGATGATCTGGCTGATATAGGTAAGAATAATAGCGTTAAAAATAATGAAGAGGCCCTTGAAATTCTAAGATCGCTTGGAATTGATGTATGGGCTTCATTTATCGTTGATCCCGATTATGGTAAGGAAGATTTTGAAAGATTGAGGCAATATATAATTGAACATAAAATTGAGACCCCAACTTTTTCAATCCTTACTCCACTGCCAGGAACAGATTTATATCGACAGAAGGAACATGAATTAACTACAAATGATTACGATCTTTTTGATATTGCACATGTCGTTCTTAAAACAAAATTACCAATTCATGAATTTTACAAAGAATATGCAAATCTATGGAATACACCCTATTCAAAATATCAATTGATATTCGAAGGTTTTGGTGCACTTCTAAAAGGAGATTTTAATTTAAAACAGCTAATGAAGATGCTTTTCTCAGCGCGAAAGCTTTCTGACCCAAATTTCTATCTCTCTCACCCAAGCCTCAAAAATGCTCTGGATTAAGTCAATTTCCTAATCTTCTTTAAACTGAGATAGTTTCCTTCGTTGCGTGATTATTGGGATTACTAATAATAGTAAAGCAACTATTAAAAATGCAAGGGATATAGGTCTCTGGACAAAGATTGAAAAATCTCCTCTTGAAAGCATAAGAGATTGACGAAGTGATGATTCAAGCTCCCCTCCAAGGACTAAAGCAAGGATTAGTGGAGGTGCATCATAACGAAACTTTCTTAATAAATATCCAACCACTCCAAAAATAAGCATTATGACAACATCGTAGGGGTTGTTACCGATACTATACGATCCTATGAGACAGAATAATATTATTAGTGGATAAAGAAGATAATACGGAACTTTCAATACCTGTACCCAGAGTGGAATTAGAGGAAGATTAAGAACTAAAAGCATTCCGTTTCCTATATACATGCTTACAATTGTTCCCCAGAAAAGCTCAGGGGCCCTTGACATGAGCAGTGGACCTGGCTGAAGTCCGTGAATCATAAGTGCACCGAGAAAGATTGCCATTATTGCATTTGCAGGTATTCCAAGGGTTAGAAGGGGAATAAAGGCTCCGCCTGCTGCGGCATTGTTTGCCGACTCAGGGCCAGCAACTCCTGCAATAGCGCCTTTTCCAAATTCCTCAGGATGTTTTGATACTTTTTTTTCAATTGCATATGAAGCAAATGAAGCAATGATAGCTCCACCCCCTGGAATAATCCCAAGGAAAAAGCCAAGGAAAGTTCCACGAATAATCGCCCATATGGAATTTGCCCAGTCTTTAATGTTAGGAAATAGGTTTTTGATTTTTGTCGTTAGAATCTCTCTTTTTATTTCAGCTTCGAGGTTTTCAAGGACTTCGGCAATACCAAACAGTCCCATAACCGTTGGAACAAGACCAACACCATCAAGTAAGGCCTGTATATTAAATGTAAATCTATATTTTCCACTTATTGGGTCCATTCCAATACCGCCAAGAATCAATCCAACTGCAGCCATCATAAGGGCTTTAATCATAGAGCCACTGCTTAGGAATGTAAGGACCATTATTCCAACAATCATTAGGGAGAAATATTCTGGTGGTCCAAATTTTAAGGCAATTCCAGCAAGAAGTGGACCAAGTAATGTTAAGAGAATAATTGCAAATGTCCCTGCTATAAAAGAGCCAAAAGCTGCAATTCCAAGGGCAGGGCCAGCCCTTCCTCTTAGGGCCATCTGATAACCATCGATGCAGGTTACAACTGAAGCAGCCTCTCCAGGGATATTTACTAATATAGAAGTGGTTGAGCCTCCATACATAGCTCCATAGTATATACCTGCAAGCATAATAATTGCTGAGACAGGGGTTATTTTAAATGTTGCAGGAAGAAGAAGGGCAATAGCAGCTGCAGGTCCAAGCCCTGGAAGAACGCCTACAAGTGTACCAATTAGGACACCAAAAAAGCAGTAAGCTAAGTTTAAAGGTTGTGTTGTAACTTGAAATCCATAGAGAACACTATTTATGATATCCATAAAGACATTGCCTCTTGCTTCAAAATCTTAAAAAACCAAGTATCCCCTTGGGTAATTGAGATTTTAGCCAGATTTCAAATATCAGATAGGCTGCTGCTGTAACGACTACACTTACAAAGATGGTAAGTAGCCATTTCTTTTTCTCAATCACACCCAATAGATAGATGAAAAGAAGAAGTGTTATTGGTATAAAACCCAGGGATTCCATGAAAAATGCATAAAGGAATACAGCAATCAAGACGAGAAAGATTTTTGAAAGGTTCTGTTTTCCAAAGATGGTTTCACCAGGTTCCAATTGCTTTGTCCATGCACGAATGAGAATAACAACAGACATTATCCCGAGTGCAATACTTGTCCAGAAATAAAGAAAGCCTGGCCCTGGTTTATGAAGGCCTCCAAGGCCAAGGCGTTTTGCTTCAATAGCTATAAAGATCGAAAAAAATAGCCAGAAAAAACCACTAATTCTATCAGCCTTGGTACTCATTTAATCGACTTCTTTTACTATTTTTTTAATCCTATCCTTTTGGCAATGGTATTGGCAGTTTCGAAATCTTCTGAGACCATCTTTCGCATCTCAGAAGGTGACTTATATTCTACCAAAAACCCCATCTTCTCAACTTTTGTCTTGAGTTCAGGATTTTTTACAACCTTTTCTATTGCAGGGATAAGGATTCGTTTCACTTCTTCTGGAATACCTGCTGGAGCATAAAATGCAAAAAATCCTGTAAGTAGATCCTGCTTATAACCAAGCTCTCTTGCGGTTGGAATATTGGGATAGCCGGGCATCTTCTTACTTAATAAAAGGATCCTAAACTTTCCCGCTTCTGCATGGGGTAGAACCTTACCAAATGCATCGAATGTTACTTCAACATGTCCACCCAGAAGGGCTGTTATAACTGATTCTCCACCTTTAAAGGGAACGTGAGTAAATTTGGCACCTGTAAGCGATTGTGTAAGTTCAATGTTAAAATGATCAATACCTCCCATACCAATGGTACTTGCTCTTAACTTATCTGGATTCTTTTTTGCGTATTCTGTTAACTCACCAAATGTCTTCCACGAAGAATCTGCCCTGACTGTAACTGTTAAGGGCAAAAATAAATGATTACCCAAAGGTTCTAAGTCTTTATCAGGGTCATATGGAACAGTTTCAGGGTTGGTAACTCTTGCATATATAAGGGCTGAAGCTCCAGTATATAAGAGCGTATAACCATCCTTTTTACTCCTTGCCACATGATCAGTTCCAAGGACAGTGGCTGCTCCAGGTTTATGGATTATAATAATCTGTGTTCCAAGAATCTTTCCGAGCTCATCGGATAAAGCCCTTGCACATATATCCATAAGTGAGCCGGGTACATTTGGAATAACAACCTGTATTGGACGATTAGGATAGGTTTGCGAAAAAGAGGTAGATGCCCCAATTGTAAATCCATATAGTGTTATTGCTATTATGATGAAATAAATCAATTTTTTCATAAATTTCCTCCGTTTAGTTTTTCATATCTTTATTTATCCTATTTTATTAACCCAACTTTTTTTGCGATTGCAAGTGCTAACTCATACTCTTCTCGAGCTAACTTTCTCTGCTCGGCAGGAGATTTATATATTACTGTGAAATGCATCCTTTCAATCTTGGCTTTAAGTTCGGGATTCTTGACAGCCTTTTCAATAGCAGGGATTAATACCTTCTTCACATCTTCAGGTAATCCCGCAGGTCCATACATTGCAAACCATGAAGCAGGAAGTTCTTGTTTGTAGCCAAGTTCTGTGATTGTTGGGATATTAGGGAACAATGGTGATTTTATTGATACAAGAAGCATTCTCATCTTTCCAGATTCAACATGTGGTGCAATCTTACTTATTGCATCAAAGGTCATATCAACATGACCGCCTAAAAGGGCTGTAATAACAGCCTCACCCGATTTAAAAGGGACATGATTAAACTGTGTACCTGTTAAGGATTGTATAATCTCCAATTGGAAATGTGTTGTTGTTCCTAAACCAGGAGTACTCACACTAACCTTATTTGGATTCTTTTTTACATAATCAATAAGTTCTTGAAAGGTTTTCCATGGGGCACTGGATTGAACAGCAATGGCGTGTGCAAAGAAGAGATGAACTCCAAGAGGTTCAAGATCTTTATCAGGATCATAGTGGACTCCCTCAGGAGTAAGGATTCTTGAATAAACAATGGCTGGATTGTTTGTATACGCCAGTGTATAGCCATCCTTTTTACTCTTTGCCACAAAATCTGTACCTACCGTAAAACCACCACCTGGCTTATTTACAGGAATAAATGGTTGTCCAAGAATCTTTCCAAGTTCCTCAGCAAGGATTCTTCCAGTAATATCAATAATGGAACCAGGCGTTCCAGGAATGACAAACTGTACAGGTCGAGATGGATAACTCTGACCATAAGAGATGGCAGTGACCCCAAACATTAATAAAAGAATAAAAAATATAAAATATCGTTTCATAGATTTTCCCTCCTTTAATTTATTTTATTTTTTAAGCCCAATCTTTATTGCAATTTCATTTGCCCTTTCATACTCTTCTTTAATCAATCTTCTTAGCTCTTCAGGGGATTTATAATCAACTACGTATCCCTCCATCTTTTCGATTCTTGCCTTTATCTCGGGGTTCTTTATTACCTTTTCAACAGCTGGAATGAGAACTCTTTTAACATCTTCCGGAATACCAGAAGGCGCAAAGACTGCAAGCCATGCAGTAAGTAGATCCTGCTTATAACCTAACTCAGTTGCTGTTGGAACATTCGGATACTCAGACATCTTCTTACTTATCAAGAGCATTCTTAACTTTCCAGCCCTCACATGAGGTATAAATTTACCAGGTGCATCAACCGATGCCTCAACGTGTCCTCCAAGTAAGGCTGTTATTACAGCCTCTCCTCCTTTAAAAGGGACGTGTGTAAATTGGGTACCTGTTAAAGATTGGATTATCTCTAAACAGAAATGAGAGGTTGAACCTATGCCAATTGTACTTACTCTAATCTTTGCTGGATTTTTCTTTGCATAGTCAACCAATTCAGAGAATGTCTTCCATTGAGAGTTTTCTTGAACAGCAATTGCCTGAGGTATATAGACATGAAGTCCAAGTGGTTCAAGGTCTTTTTCTGGATTAAATGGGACGGTCTCTGGGTTTGTGACCCGAGTATATACAATGGCAGATGAACCTGTGTAGGCAAGGGTATAACCGTCTTTTTTACTTCTGACAACTGCCTCTGTTCCTACTATCATTGCAGCCCCGGGTTTATTGATTACGATGACTTGTGTGTTAAGTAATTTACCAAGTTCCTCGGCAAACATCCTTCCTGTAATATCCATGATAGAGCCCGGGACATTGGGGACAATTAGCTGAATTGGTCGATTGGGATATTGCTCGGCATGTAAGCTGGGAATCAATAAAAATAAAAGTATGGAAAAAAGGGCAAGTTTAAACAATTTCATAAATAGCCCCCTCCTTTCTTATGTCAACTCATTAAAATATTTGTGATTTAATGTCAAGCTAAGCTTTTGAGACCTCTGAAAAAGTCTTTGAAAGACAGGAGAGGTAGGGTTCAAAACCCTTCGAATGCGGGCTTTTAATGTTTAAATTGCTAACAATCGCCTTAGAAAAAACCAAATTATTTTAAGGGGATTTGTCAATAGTGCTAATCTATAAAAGGTATCCGCTCGAAGGCTTTTTCACCCCACCTCCCCATTTATGAAAGAATTTTTAAATAGTTTTTCAGAGGTCTCCCTTTTGTTTAACTTCTAAATCTCAAATATCTCCTGAGGCGTCTTATGAAGGGGTTCAAGCCCTTGTTCAGTAATCAAATAATTATCACAGACCCAGACCCATACCCTATCATTTCCAATTATTGGATGAACTGTAATATTCATCCTTGGTTTTAGTTTCATGGGTTCATCATCTCTTATAGCTGGTCTCTCAACCAGATCGTATCCCTGCCCATGGGCATAAAGCCTTGTCTCTGGAGGATATCCATTTTTAATAAGAAAATCATTATTTGCCTTCCATATATCCGCTGGATCTGCCCCGGCTTTAAGGAGCCTTAAGGTAACCTTCTGTGTTTCCTTAACGAGTTCAAATGCTTCTTTAAGCTCTGAGGGTGGCTTTCCAAGAAAGAATATCCTCCCAATTTCAGCATACATCCCGCCGGGCCCATTTACCTCAATCATAAGGGTGAATTGGTCTCCCTCTCTAACCATACGATTCTGGAAATGGCGTTTCTGCATCGGTACAGGTTTTCCAACAGGACCAGAACCACCAATTACAAGTTGTTCCTCGCTTCCCAAGTCAATAACTTTATGGATTATATCTGCAATTATCTCAAAATCCCTTCTTCCAGGCCTTATAGCCTTTTTTGCATATTCCATTGCTTCGTCCTGAAGGGCAGTAGTCTTTTTGATCAGAGAGATCTCTTCGTCACTCTTTATTGCTTTAATTTGATCGATGGCATCAGTGAAATCTATAAATTTAGCCTCTGGAAGATTCTTAAGGAGATATTCATAAAAAACTGCAGACATCGTGCCTTTCCCAACAAGTCCAATCTTTGCATCTTTCTTCTTTTTTAAAGTCTCTACTGCGAGTTCTGCATCATAAGTATTGCTATAATATAGACTCCTAAAATAGGGGGCAGTTAATCTATTTTTAACCCCTCTCATCGTCCAGGCAGGGGGTCCTAAATCTCCGGGTGGTCTTCCACCACATGTAATGGTTGTCATCTCGTCATCTATGGGAAAAATAACGGTCATTGGATAACCATTTCGGGCAGGGATATCGGTAAACCATTTTACATAACCTCCAAGCCATTCATTATCATTTTGCATTACAAGGAAGTCAATCTTTTCATCTCTCATCCTTTCCCTTACTTCCCTCCATCTTCTTTGAAGCTCCTGGTCTGAGATGGATAGGGTTAATATCTCTTTTTTATCATCCATTTTTCTTCTCCTTTCTTATTTATTTTCTAATCGTGTTTAATTGCCAAAAATTTTTCAACCTCCTCAAGCCTTGGTATTCCTTTCCTTCCACCGATTTCCCTGCATTTTAGAGCTGCCACGGCATTTGAAAATCTTAGGATTTCATGAAGTTCCCAATTCTTGAGAAGGCCATAAATAAAGCCAGCGTGGAATACATCCCCCGCACCTGTTGTATCGATTGCTTTTATTTTGAAACCTTTTGAATATAAGATTTCTCCATCAATTAAGGCCATTGCACCTTCCTCTCCTAAGGTCGAGCATATAAATCCTTTTGTATATTTTTTAAGTCCTAAGAGGGCCTTCTCCCTATCAGGGATTCCTGTAAATAGGGAAGGGAACCTCGATGAGGTGATAACAAAATCAATCTCTTTGATTAATTCAGCTGTTTGAGGTTCGACCTTATCGATATCAATAACAGTTGTTATCCCTTCCTCCTTTGCCCAGGAAACACATTGGATTGCAGCACGAATATCATGACCATCGAGATGAAGGATTTTGCCTTTGCAGATATCATCTTTTTTTAGTTCTCCTTCACGATACATCAAACGTTTATCCCTGCTCCAAAGTATGGTTCTTTCACCCGAAGGCTCATCTATTATAATTGTAGCAAATTGGGTTTTTGCTCCTTTTTCAATTGTTACAGAAGATACATCCACCCCCTCTTCGGCAATAGATTGAAGCGAGAATTTTCCCAGTTCATCGTCCCCAACCTTTCCGATATATTTTGTCTTTATTCCCCATCGGGAAAGTGCGACTAAAGCGGTTGCAACCTGACCTCCTCCTTGTTTCGAGAATTGAAGGATCTCCATTTTTGAATTGGGCGTAGGAAATCTGGGGACAATATTCAGGAAGTCAACAGAATTTAATCCCATCCCAACTACATCAAAGGGTTTATCTTTCGGAAATCTGAGATTGAATCGCATTATATATCTTTTACAAATTTTTTTTAATTTTCAAGTAATATAGGGTAA
>JBBIOI010000124.1:0-9475 GCA_037443425.1 Deltaproteobacteria bacterium | reverse complement strand
GCAGGCCCGGGAAGGAGACCAATTAGGAATCCTAAGATAGATCCACGACCAATAGGAGCGATAGAACGTTTAATTTCATCAGTATTTGGATAAAGTTCACGGAATTTCACAGATGCTAATTCTAAATCTTTCTTTTCCTCTGACATTAAAGAGAATACCTCTGCTACTCCAAAAAGTCCTGTTGTAATTGCAATGAAACTGATCCCTCCCTGGGCTGAAACAGAACCGAAAGAGAATCGTTCAACCCCTCCTACAGGATCTATTCCAATGGTAGATAATATTAAGCCTATCAATATCATGATTAGAGATTTTAAACGGGATTTTCCAGTTAGGTTAGATAATAAGATTATTCCCAAGATTGTGAGAGCAAAATATTCAGCCGGACCAAAGGCCAGGGCAGTCCTTGCAAGAAGTGGTGCAAACAATTGTAATGCAATAACACTAATAGTTCCGGCAATAAAAGAACTAATTGCTGCAATAGACAGAGCAGCACCTGCTCGACCTTTACGGGCCATTGCATAACCATCCAATGTTGTTACAACACTGGCAGGTTCGCCTGGAACATTTACTAAGATTGAGGTTGTAGATCCTCCGTACATAGAACCATAATAGATTCCAGCTAACATAATTAATCCAGCAGTAGGGCCAAGTTTTAAAGTGGCTGGTAAAACTAAGGCCATAGCAGCAGCAGGACCTAACCCTGGGAGAACTCCTACCAAAGTCCCGACAACAGCCCCTAAAAAGCAGGCAAATACATTAACAGGTTGTAGGGCAATCAATAGAAAGGATAACACACTCATTTCTTTTAATTTATAAAAAATTTAAAACAAAATACCCCTTGGAAATGACAATTTTAATATCACGTTAAAAAGTAGGTAACAGAAAATGTTAATACCCATTGCTAAAACAGTTGGTTTTTTCAAATCTTCTGCGCCCATAAGCCTACTACTGAAAATTACAAAGAAGAAAGTAGAGATATAAAAGCCAATCCATTTTATAACCAAGATGTATAAGGCCAAACCAATACATAAAAAGAATGGTTTTGGTTTTTGACCTTCTGTCAGTAATCCTTTTATAAATTTAAAATTAAAAAAGCTATCCTTAAGCTTTCTTTTGCTTGGTGGTTCTTTTAATGTCTTAATAAGTTGATAAATAACTAAAATAACTAATATACTACCTACAACGAATGGAAATATACCCGGTCCAGGATTGTTTAGCTGATCTATTGGATAAGTCGTATTATACAATAGATAAAAACATCCGAAGCATAGAATAATAATGCTGTCTATTACTTTATTGATATTGGTCATATTAACTATGGTTAATCATAAAACCCAAATTATTATTTTTTTGTATCAACCGATGCAAGTATTTCTCTCGTTATTTTATCTATCTCGGCTACAAATTTAAAAAAAGAAACAGGGTCACGATATTGAGGAGTAGTGCCTACGGATGATGCAAAATCTATCCATTCTTTACTTTCTACTGCTTTCTTCACAATGGCAGCCATTTTTTCTATTATAAATTTTGGAGTTCCTTTTGGAGCTGCAAAACCCCTCCATTGATCAAAGACCACTTCAACTCCCGATTCTTTCATTGTGGGCACCTCTGGCCATATATTAATTCTTTTTTCACTGCTTACTGCAAGAACCCTGACCTCTCCAGCTTTAACTTGGCTCAAGATTTCAGCAGGATGTTGACTTGAGGCATCAATTTTTCCACCCATAAGGGCGGCCACTGCTAACCCAGTGCCAAACGGAACATGGATGACCTGTGTGTTTAATTTTGAAGCAAGAAGTACAGGCACCATATGGGTTACACTTCCTATGCCTGAATTACCTATTGTTACTTTGCCTGGATTTTGTTTTATATATTGAATGAATTCTTTAAAGTCTTTCCAGGGAGCTGTTTTATTTACTGAAATTGCAATAGTCTCAATACCAACTCCTGCGATATGTTCAAATGCTTGATAGTCAAATTTTATCTGTTTCCTTGCAGCAAGGGTATTGATTGCCCCAGAGTACCAGATCATCGTGTAGCCATCAGGTTTGGCCCTGTAGACCTCATTATAAGCTATAGCGCCACCAGCCCCTGTAACATTTCGAACAATAAGAGGCTGACCGAGATCTCTTGAAATAATTTCTGCCAATTTTCTTGCTTGAATATCAGCCGCTCCTCCAGCTCCAAAAGGATTAATTAGTTCCACGGGCTTTTCTGGCCATTTCTCTTGAGCAGACACCGGTAGAAAATTTACAAATAGAAGTGTAAAAAAAATTCCAAAAATAAAAATCTTACAAAGATTTTCCAGCTCTTTTCTTCTTACTAACATATTCTCCCTCCTTAATATTTTAATTATTTTGGATTAGTTTAGATCATTGCCCAAGCCTCTTTTATTACTCTTTTTGCATTTGCTATTATGGCCTCGGAGTATTCTTCGGCCAGGAGTGGTCTTACTTCAACACTCAGAACAGGCTTCTTTTCAGGCTTAAGTAGATTAAGTTCCATAAGTAATTTAAAGTAGTCGCGAACCTGGGGTGTATCGATTTCTCCACCAGGCATCCCAAAACGAGGCTGAAGATCTCCATACGTTGGATGTCTTCTATCTCTAAATGAGCAATTACCAATATGAAAATGCATTGGAAAATCCTTCACAAGAGGAAGAGAGTCTTCGGGTTTTTCTCTAATTAATGGAAAATGAGAAAGGTCTGCCAGTATACCAAAATTTTTAAATTCTTTATGAACCTCCCTTGCAACATCAGCCGCATCCTTAAAATGACCAATTAGAAAACATTTATCAATGTCATAATCAAAAATCTTCATATATATTTCCATTTGACCCTGCTCATTTGTATATTGACAGACCTCTTTTAAAGAGTCGATAAGAATCTTTTTTGCTTCCTCCTTCTTTTCCTCACCAGGATGTTTTCCTGAGAAAACTCTGATACATGAAGCACCGAGATCAAATGCCTCATCTGTTCCTTTCTTCATAGCTTCTATGGCCTTTTTTCTTTCGGATGGATCAAATGCATTGAGATTTAATTTATTGCTAAAAATCCTTGGCTGATTGGCATAACAAACCTCTAAATGAGAAATCTCAAGCAGCTTTCGTGCTTCATTTCTGACTTTTACATCTTTCATCCATCCCACCTCAACTGCTGTCCAGAAGTCATCTTCGACTATCTTACGCAGTGTTTCTACTATAGGCCCCTCCCCTTCAGATACTTGAGGAAATGCTTTAAAATGAACAATACCGAGCTTCATGAAACGGTAAATTGAAAAGTTCTCCATATGTCTCCTCCTTAGCAGTGAATTCTTTTATTGAATTAATGAACCTTGACCACCACTTTTATAGCATCCTCTATTCTTTCGCGAAAATATTTGAAAGCAGTGGGAAGTTCTTCAAAGGGAAATGTATGTGTATGAATCAATTTGGCATTAAAGCGCTTTTGTGTCATCAAGGCAGCAGCCCTATGAGTGGCCCTATTTCCTTCGCCCCTGATTCCAAATACGTAAATATTATTTCTTACCATCTTCGCCAGATCCACAGGGACAGGTTTATCCGGGAAGGCAGCAAGACATATTCTTCCTCCACGATTCACCATATCCATAGCCTCATTTAAGGCATTCGGTGAACCCGAGCATTCCATTACATAATGAACACCTTTACCATTGGTTATTCTTTTGATGGCATCAACTGGATTCTCTTTATGGATATTGACCACATAATCTGCCCCTAATTTAATCCCTAAATTTAATCTCGAATCCCGTGTTCCTGTAAGGATAACAGGTTGGGCACCCAATGCCTTTCCCACCGCTACACTCATAAGACCAATAGGGCCGGGTCCTATAACAACAAGACTCTCACCTGCTATTAGGCCACCCAAAACATCGAGACCATACATTGCTGTTCCAGCGGTTACAATAAGAGTAGCTTCTTCATCACTCATGTCATCAGGGACATGCACCAATGTATTGATATGGTTTATGGCATACTCTGCAAACCCTCCATCTGTTGTAAATCCGTTTGCCCGATGCCCTTTATTATATTCCCCGTAATTAAGGCCATAGTTAAGGCAAGATGTGTACATTCCAATTCGGCATCTTTCACACCGACCGCAACCCGCATGGATTTCCACTGCTACACGGTCTCCAATTTTAAATTCATCAACACCCTGACCGAGTTTTACTACTGTTCCCATATATTCATGGCCGGGTGTAAAATTTTTATTGAATGGTAACCCTCCCTCTATCCATGCAGGTAATCCTTTAGTAAGGATTTCCACATCTGTTCCGCAGATTGCAACAGCATCAATACGGATCAGGACTTCAGCAGGACCTGGTTCTGGAACTGGTTTTTCAACGAGTCTTAATTTTTCTGGGTCATCTAAAACCCATGCCTTCATTGTTTTTGGGATTTTAAACTCCATAAAATAACACCCATATCTTTAATACAGAAGATTTCTATCTCATATTTTTTTTAGAATATTTTCTATAAATGCAATTTTTGCTGTTGCCTCTATCAAGTCTGCAATATAATAAGCTGTTTTAATATCGTTGGCTAAAGTTAGGATACCATGTTCTTTCATTAACAATCCTTTAATTCCAGGATACCTCTTAACACCTTCTATGACATATTCTGCAAGTTCTTTTGAGCCAGGCATGGCACATTCAACACATGGAATTTCTCCAAATACAGCACGGCTCGAGACTGTAACAAGGGGAAGATTTTTTCCCAGGTTAGAATAAGCAGTAGCATAAGGTGGATGAAGGTGTGCAATTGCTCCTACATCAGAACGAATTCTATAGATTGATAGATGAAATGATGATTCTTTTGATGGTTTTAATCCAGGATGACCGTAGATTATAGTTCCATTTAGGTTTACCACTAAATTTATCTCAGGCTCAATCTCACCAAGAGAAAATCCACTCGGTGTAATGATTACATTTTCCGTATCTGGAATTCTCACACTTATATTACCGCCCGTTCCAGATACAAGCCCGCGATGGAATGCCCGTTTTGCATATTCTGAGAGTTCATGGCTTAAAAGATTAATCTGTTGTTTGACTTTGTCCTGTTCGTTTTTCAAGGATTTATCCTTTCATCAGATTGATTAATATCTTTATACATTTATCTATAAAATAAGGTTCGTTGATATGAGCATCTACTTCTTCTAAATAGATATTTGGGTTTAGATGTTTTTTCAGAGAGTTTATCAGGGTTCTATTTCCTTTTGGGTTATATAATGGACCTCCTATCGATCCATATATGGACCATCCTTTCAGTGGGATCAATACTGCTACGGGGCCTTTTGCTTGATTTAACCTTTCAGCCATAACTTGACCAATTTTTTCCATTTCTTTTATCGACAATCTAACATTTGCATTATATGGGTTATGCATATAAATTTTTCTTCTTCTTAGTTGAAGAGGGATAGATTCCATCGGACCGAAACATAGATATTCCAATGCCCCCGTAGATACGACTTGTGGCAATCCAAGACGACCAGCAACGGTCAGTCTACCTGACTTCACAGGGATATAGGCACCAAGCCCTACAACTTCTTCGGAAAGCTCGTGAGGGGTTATATCGAGGACAGCTGAAATTATTCCATATCCCATTAATTCTTCCATTGCAGATCCACCCGCCCCCGATGCATGAAATGGTATTGGGTGATAACCTTTCTCTTTAAGACATTTTATTGCATACTTAACCGCAAGCTCTGTATTCCCAAGGGCGCTAATAGCTACGGTTTTTTGAAAATTTGACTGTAATCCTCTATCGAATTTAACCATTCCAATAAGTGCGTCTATTGCATTGGATAAAATCATTTTTGTTACAATGTTTGGTCCACCAATAAAATCAGCCACAGAAAAGAGGATCAAAATGTCTTTGTTCCCAATAAAAGGGCGGATATTACCTGATACTACGGTTGAGACTATACACTTTGGGAAGCCTATTGGAAGTACTTTCATTGCAATTGATGAGATTGCTGTTCCCTGATTTCCACCAATTCCGATCACCCCGTCAACTTTGTGATTATTATAAAGATCTTCGAGACATCTGGCTGCCCCTTCTCCCATGATCTGAATGATTTGATCGCGCTTTTTTATTTTTGTAAGTTCTTTTAGATCCCATCCTCCAAGTCGTGCTATTTCCTCATTTGATACGTCGGGTTCATTTAAAGGTGGTCCTAATATTCCAACATCTATAACCTTAGAATTATGTCCTCTCTGCTCGATAATCTTTTTCAAATATGCTACTTCTTCTCCTTTGGTATCTACAGTAGCTATTATAGCTATGTTAGACATTATTAAACCAATTTAATAATTTTCTAATTATTCACTCTTTATCCCCTCCAGAACCGACCAGGCCAATTACGTTTCTCAAGGGGAACAACAATGTTAAATTTTTTTACCTCTTCAAGGAAACTTGCAAGATGGTCACTTATCCTTTCAAATAAAGCATGCCCTTGTGCTTCACTTGAGCGAAGCGGGTTTCCAATTGTAGCCGAGTCTGAGTATTCATGGTGATGCATTGGAACAAAGATGTTTTCAGATCCTTTGAATATTACAGTGTTGGTGCCATCTTTTTTGGAAAAGGCGGGTCCCATCCACCTCGGTGCATGGGCACGATCTGGTTTTGCCCTTTCCATATATACTGAACCATCGTATAGTCCTTTTTCTTTTAAATATGCAATGGTAGTTGATGTCTCCAATTCACCCGCATGCCAACCAGGTGTTTCCTCAGGCGGTCCAACCAAAAGGTCTGCAATCACGTGGCATTCCCTTTCCGTTGGGGTTTTGTAAAAGGCACAAAAACAACCTGTTTCTTCTCTTAATGTCCTGAGTACCTCACCTTGGGGGCCCATATTGGTTCCATGATGAGAGACATAAACCAACTTATTAAATCCAGCAAATATTAGACTACGACCAATCGCATAAAGGACTTCTCTGTAAGTCTCAGCTGGAAGCGAAATAGTTCCAGTTCCCCAACCAGGCTCACCCATATGATGAGGTGAATGGCCAAAGGGCATTAAGGGTGTATAGACTACTTTTGCCTTTAATGCAGCCCTTTCAACACTACCCATAGTAGTATATGAATCCACACCAAGAGGGACATGTGGGCCATGTTTTTCGCAGCTTCCAACAGGTATCATAACTACATCATTTCCTGCCTTTATCCATTCGGCAATATCAGTCCAAGGTAGTTCTAAAAGATTGTATTTCTTTAATTCTGCCATTTAACACCTCCTATTATGGAAAACCTTTTCCATAATAGCAAATAAAATTTATAATGTCAAGTCCATAAGAGACTTCTGAAAAAATTCTTAATAGACTGGGGAGTTAGGGTTCAAAAACCTTCGAATGCGAGCTTTAATGTTTAAATTGCTAACAATCGCTTGATAAAAAACACAATTATTTTAAGGGGATTAATTAATAGTGCTAATCTATAAAATGTATCCGCTCGAAGGCTTTTTCACCCCACCTCCCAACTATGAAAAGATTTTTAAATAATTTTTCAGAGCTCTCAATAACCAGACTTCTGAGAAAGTCTTTGAAAGAATAGAAAATATTTTATTATCCAATAGTTGATTCACGAATGATCAATCTTGTCTTGAAAAGTTTTATCTTTTTTGTTTTGTTTTTAGAAAGGAGATTGATCAAAATTTCCATGGCAGAATATCCTAAATCGTACATTGGAATTTCAACCGTGGTCAATGGTGGGTCAATATATAAGCTTAAAGGCAAATTGTCAAATCCAACTACTGCTATATCTTTCGGAATTTTTAATCCCTTCTCTTTTATTGCCTTAATTGCTCCAAAAGCCATCTGGTCGTTGGCTGCAAATATAGCAGTGGGTCTGGTCTTTTGTAGAAGGAGTTCTTTTGTAAGAATATAACCACTTGTGATAGTAAAATCACCTTTTCTTATCCATTTTTTAAAATCTTGATATCCTGAATTTTTTAATGCCTTTAAATATCCCTTAAGACGATCCTTTGCAGTAGTAGATTTATCGGGACCTCCAATAAAGAGAATATCCTTATGACCAAGATCAATCAAGTGTTGTGTGGCTTTAATGGCTCCATTAATATTGTCAACCCTCACTGAAGGAAAATTAACTTTATGCCGTCCTATAACAACAACATGGTCTTGTAGGGGTTTTAATGCTTTAAGTACATCTGGTTCATGAATAGTTCCACCACTAAATATTATTCCATCGGCACTCTTTTCTCTTAATAAATAGATATATTTAATAATACGATCCTGTCTTCTATCAGTATTTTGAAGAATAACTGTATAACCCTTTTGGTCTGCTAAGTCCTGAATCCCTCTTACAATTTCAGCATAGTATGGATTGGATATATCAGGTATAATTACACCAATAGACATCGTCTTTTTATTTATTAAACTCTTTGCAATTGCATTTGGCCGATAGTCTAATTCTTTTATTACTCTTAAGACTTTTTCCCTTGTGATTGGATTTACTTTATGAGTGCTATTATTTATTACCCTTGAAACTGTAGTAATTGATACATTAGCCTTTCGGGCGATATCTAAAATAGTTGGCATCTGACTAAATTATATATCTTTTTTGTAAAACTTCAAGGATACATGATACATATAATGAAATTTCTTAAAATTCGTAGTCAGTTATATAAGCTTCGAAGTAATTTTTAAGATTGAAGGATAGTTGTTAAAATGTTATGTTAAAAAGCAAGGAGGGTTTCATGAAAAGATATAGAATTTTGTTTTTACCTGATCGAAAAGAGATAGAAATCGAGCAGGGAAGCTCTATACTTGAGGCAGCTAAGAGAGCAGGACTCTATATAAACAGCTACTGTGGCGGAGAAGGTGTCTGTGGAAAATGCAGGGTCCAGATAACTAAGGGCAATGTGAAGCCAGATATAAATTCGATCACCCTGTTTACAAAAGAAGAGATAATGAAAGGTTATGTCCTTGCATGTCAGACCTTGGTTAATGAAGATCTTGAGGTCTTTATTCCACCTGAATCAAGGATTGAGGAAGAGCAGATATTGAAGGAGGAGATCATCCAGAAAAGATGGATGGAAAGTTCTCCAATTAAATATAGCGAACCTGATTGGATCTCTTTACATAAGAGACCAACTGATCCTGCATCACTTTTTGAGCCATTAACACAAAAAATCTATCTTGAACTTAAAGAGCCAACAGCTGATGATAATATACCTGATACAGCAAGAATTGTAAGAGAACTTAGAAGGAGGTTAAAGTTTTCTTCCTACGAATTTACATATTCTTCTTTAAAGGATCTTTACATTAAACTACGACGTTCAGGTTGGAAGATAACAGTTACATTAACAAGGTATAACGATATAGAAAAAGTATTACAGATAGAGGAGAGGAATTGTTCCGATAAAAATTATGGTGTAGCTGTTGATGTTGGAACAACAACTGTTGTTGCCCAATTGGTTGATCTTAAAACAGGAAAGGTCAT
>JBBIOI010000123.1:0-9581 GCA_037443425.1 Deltaproteobacteria bacterium | reverse complement strand
TGCGCTTTTTCATGTGGAGGGTGAGGCAGGTGGAGTAGCGATTGAGAATACTTATAGGATTACTGATACGGGCTGTGAGGTATTAACCAAATGGCCTTATGAAGAGATTATGATAATAGGACTATAAAATATAAAAAATTTTATTCAAAAAACTTATTGAAAGGAGAAAGGACATGATTAGAAAAAACAGTTTCTTTTTGTTTATATTAATAATCTTTTCAATTTTTTTAAGTTTGTCTGATAATTATGCCTCTCCTGAAGGAACTTTGAAGCAGGCAATTCATTGGTCTATCTCAGCAGATTGGCTTGACCCTTCAACTGGTCAACCAGGAACCTTAGGATGGTTCCCGCTACAGCTTTTTCATGATGCTTTGATAAAATCTATGCCTGAAGGTACATATACCCCTTGTCTTGCTGAATCTTATACTGTGAGTAAGGATTCTAAGTTATACGAGTTCAAACTTAGAAAAGGGGTAAAGTTTCATAATGGAGACCTAATGACTGCTGAAGACGTTTTATTTAGTTTCTGGAGATATAAGGGGAGGCAGGCAAAACTCATACAAGAGAGAACAGAAAAGTTAGAGATTGTTGATCCATATCTTGTCCGTTTCCATTTTAAGACACCTTTCCCTGACTTTCTTGATTTCTTTTTACCAGGTGCAACAACAATAGGCTTTATTGTACCTAAAAAATATATAGAGAGGGTTGGAGATGCAGGATACAAACAGCGCCCCATTGGAGCAGGTCCATATAAGTTTGTTGAATTTGTTCCTGGCGTAAAAATTGTTGCCGAGGCATTTGAAGAATATTGGAGGAGAACCCCTATGATAAAAAGGTTAGAATTTTATTATATTCCAGACCAAAATACTCGCCTTGCCATGGTAAAAAGAGGGGAGGTCGATATAGCTACTCAGATAAAGGATGTTGCACTCGATGAGGCAAAAAAAGATCCAAAATTAAGAATTCTTACACCACTGAGTCCGGTAAGATTCTTAATTTATATGACATCACAATGGGACCCTAAATCTCCATGGTCTGATATACGTGTAAGACGAGCAGCGAGTCTTGCAATTGATCGTGAAATGCTTGCTGAAGTTCACATGCCTGGCTGTAAACCTGTTGGCTCCATTGCCCTTTCTGAAGATATTATGGGTATCCAGTTTCCTCCCGATCCTTATGACCCTGAAAAAGCTAAAAGATTGTTAGCAGAAGCAGGATACCCTAAGGGTTTTTATGGTGGTAAATTTTATCCACAGATAACATACTGGCAATATGCAGAACAAATTGCTACTTATTGGAGAGCAGTAGGAATTATGGTAGATATGGTTAAGCTTGAACCACCTGCATGGTTTGCCCATAGAGAGGGAGGAAAGATGAAAGGTGATATATTTATGGATCCCTCGGTACCACCAACAATCGGACTCCGTTTAGCATATTTGTTCGGACCAACATCATATGGAAATTATCCTGATATCCAAGCGCTATGGGAACAGTACCAAAAAGAAATAAGAGTTGAGGCAAGAAAAGAGATAATAGGAAAGATTCAGAAGCTGGTTTACGAAAAGGTAATGTGGATACCTCTAACCGAGGTAAATTCACCTGCTGTTTTTGGACCAAGGCCAAAAGGTAATCCATATAGAATTCAACCCTATATATGGTTTACTTCACCTTTTGAAGATATGGAATTAATAAAATAAATTTTAAGAATGAAAAGATACATATTACGTCGATTATTTTTAAGCATAGTTGTTGTGTGGATTGTATCAATTCTTATATTCATTGCAGTCCGCATTGGTCCTGATCCAGTTTACATAATTGCACAACCCGGTGCCGATGAATCAGAACTTAAATCTATAAGAAAGAGATTTGGTCTTGATAAACCTTTAGTACTACAATATCTATTATTTATCGGACGGGCAATTAAGGGAGATTTTGGCGAGTCGACCTATTATGGACTTCCAGTTTCTAAGATAATATGGAAACATCTTTTTGCTTCGTTAATCCTAATAGGAAGTGCTAAAATAATCTCCCTGTCTATTGGAATGTTTGCAGGAATATTGGCAGCAAGAAGAAAGGGTGGTTGGCTCGATAATATTATTAAATGGTTTTCACTTGCCGGTCTCTCCTTACCGAATTTCTGGATTGCAATGCTTCTAATATTAATATTTTCGGTAAAACTTAAACTTCTACCTACGAGTGGTTATGGAGGTATTACTAATTTAATACTTCCTGCATTTTCACTTGGTTGGTACTTTAGTGCAGGTTATACAAGAATCACCTCTTCATCGCTCTTACAAGTGTTAAATAGTGAGTATATAAAATTTACAAGAATTAAGGGACTTCCTGAAATATTGGTTATAGGAAAACATGGCTTAAAAAATGCTTTGATCCCTGTTATCACATTGGCTGGGATGAATCTTGTTGTAATGATTTCAGGAGCAGTGGCAGTTGAAACAGTATTTGCCTGGCCAGGCCTTGGATTGCTTATGTATAATGGCGCAGTTTATAGGGATTTTAACATTGTCCAAGCTGTTGTTCTTTTCATATCAGCTATGATGGTCATGATAAATCTACTTGTTGATGTCATTTATGCATATATTGATCCTAGGATAAGATATCATTGAAGAATTAAGACAATTTATAAATCAAGCTTCGTTATGGAAATGTTAAAAAAGATACCAAAAATTCCTACAATAATACTTTTAATTCTTATTTTTTCAGCGATTTTTGCTGATTTTCTACCCTTACATAATCCTGAAATCGGAAATCCAAGAAAAAGATTACTCCCGCCTTTTTGGGAAAAAAGAGGAACAATTGAGTATCCCCTTGGTACTGATACAATGGGGCGTGATATTTTAAGTCGTTTAATCTATGGAGCAAGAGTTTCCTTACTTGTAGCATTCAGTGCAGTTATTTTGGCAAGTTTTATAGGAACAATTGCAGGTATTGCCTCAGGATTTTATGGTGGATGGGTTGACCAAATAATAATGAGATTTACAGATGCTTGGTTAAGTATACCAATGGTAATGTTCGGTATGCTTATGGCTGTCGTAATCGGGCCAGGAGTATTTAACATTATAATTATACTAAGTTTAGTATTCTGGACGAGGTATGCAAGAGTGGTAAGAGGCGAAACCTTAAGCCTCAAAACAAGGGACTTTGTTAATCTTGCTATTATTGCAGGATGTAGCAACCTATGGATTATGAGAAAACATATATTTCCGAATGTATTGAATAATGTTATTACACTTGCCTCTCTTCAAATTGGCATTGCGGTTGTGGTTGAGGCCTCTCTTACTTTTTTGGGGGTAGGTGTCCCTTCACCAAAGCCGGCATGGGGATTAATGCTTTCAGAAGGAAGAGGAGGACTGACAGCTGGATACTGGTGGCTTGTGGTATTCCCAGGAGGTGCTATTAGTCTACTCGTAATGTCATTCAACATTATTGGAGATTGGCTTAGGCTTTACCTGGATCCTCATTATAGAAATATTGGATGATGAAAGTTACAAAAGAACCACTTTTAAGGGTAATAAATTTAAGTACATATTTTTCAAGTTTCGGTGGGAAGAGGATTGTAAAGGCAGTCGATGGAGTATCTTTTGAAGCTTACGAGGGTGATAAAATAGCTATCATAGGAGAATCAGGTTGTGGTAAGAGTACACTATGTCTTTCTATTCTTCGAGTTTTACCATCAGGGGCAAAGATTGTAAATGGAAAGATTATATTTGAAGGTGAAAATCTGTTAGAAAAGAGTCAAAAAGAGATGACACAAATTCGTGGTAAAAAGATAGCGATGATCCTTCAAGATAGTATGGCTTCATTGGATCCTGTTTTTACAATAAGAGATCAGATCGGCGAAACAATAAGATATCATAGTCCTATAAAAGGAATTAATATTGAGGATGAAATAGAAAAACTCCTTCTCTCTGTACATATCCCTGATCCTAAAAGAAGGATGAAGCAGTATCCTCATGAACTTAGTGGTGGGATGAGGCAAAGGGTTTCAGGGGCGATTGCATTGAGTTGCCAACCTCGAATATTAATTGCGGATGAGGCTACGACCAATCTTGATGTTACGATTCAACTTCAATATCTAAATCTAATAAAGGAGATTCAAAAAAATACTAATTTAACATTACTTTTTATCACACATAATCTTGGGATTGTGGCAGAATTATGTGAATACGTGATTGTAATGTATGCTGGAAAGATTGTTGAGAGATCCCCAATGGTTGATCTCTTTAGCACTCCTTTTCATCCTTATACCAAGGCACTTTTAAATTCGTCATTTGAAATAGGTGATTTAAGCAGAAGGACACCAATTTGGGGTGAACCACCTGATTTAGCAAATCTTCCAACGGGATGTAGCTTTCATCCTCGATGCTCAAATGTAGATAAAAGGTGTAAAATTGAGGAACCTATAGAAATTCAATTAAATAAAAATCGTTGGGTAAAATGTTGGAAGCCCTTAGTGGATTAGTTTTTAAATTTAAGGTTTTTTTAAAGATTGTGCATGGATAACGTAGGCGGAAATCATACCTTAGAGGCAAAAGGCTTAAAGGTATACTTCCCTTTAACAAAAGGAATAATTAGCAATAAAGTTTTGGCATGGATTAAGGCTCTTGATGGAATTGATATATCATTTAGTAAAGGCCAAACATTGGGAGTCGTAGGGGAGTCGGGTAGTGGTAAAACAACTCTTGCAAGGGTGTTTCTGTTACTCGAGAAACCGACAAAAGGGGAAGTTCTTTATAACGGTAGAAATTTATATAATTTAAATAAAGGTGAGATTAAAGAGTATAGACGAAGTGTTCAGGCTGTTTTCCAGGATCCTTTTGCGTCTCTTAGTCCAAGATTAAGGATAAAAGAGATTATTAGTGAACCAATTATTGTTTCGAAAAAATTGAATAGATATGACCTAGAATCAAAAGTTGCTGACCTTCTACGGCTTGTAGGACTTGATCCCACACTTATGGAAGTTTTCCCCCATGAATTAAGTGGAGGCCAACGACAGCGTGTAGCTATTGCACGGGCATTATCAACCGGGGCGAACCTTATTATTTTAGATGAGCCGACCTCTGCCCTTGATGTATCAGTTAGACTTCAGATAGTTAATCTCTTGATGGATATTAAAGAGAAGATGGGACTCGGATATCTTTTAATAGGCCATGATCTTGCGATGGTTTCTTATATGTCTACACATATTGCGGTTATGTATCTGGGTAAAATCGTAGAGTTTTCTAAGACTCAAGACTTGTTAAAAAATACCCTTCATCCATATACTAAGGCACTTTTTTCAGCTTCTTTGCCCATTCGCCCCCAAAATAAAAAATTATTAGGTGTCCTTTCAGGAGAGATACCAAGTCCAATAGATATTCCTTTTGGTTGTAGATTTCATCCGAGATGTCCTGAGAGAAAGTCTATTTGTTCCATCAAAGAACCCCCTCTGTTACACTTGGAAAATGAGCATTTTGTCTCTTGCCATATATATTCTCATCACCAGGCGGAGTAATATTTATATTGAGTCATTTAATTAATTTTGGCGCTGGAGTTTTACTTTGAAGATAAACAAGAAAAACTATTTAAAAATCTTCCAAAGATTTTTTCAGAGATCATGCGAATAAGACTTGACATACAATTATAAATCAGATATTGTATGCAAAAAATAATTACTGAGGGAAAGATGAAGATAGCTCGGATCGAATATAAAGGTGAGGCTCATTATGTATCATCACGCGAAGAATCTCTTTATATTTTAAAAGGTGATATATTTCAGACTATAATCGAAACCCAGGAAAAGATTTCTCCCAATGATGTAAAATTTCTCCCACCTGTTATTCCATCCAAAATAATTGGAATTGGGTTAAATTATAAACTTCATATTCAAGAATCTCCCTTCGAAGCCCCTCAGGTACCGTTGATGTTTTTAAAACCTCCGAGTGCAATTATAGGTCATTTAGAACATATTATCCTACCAGAAGCAAACAGGGTGGACTATGAAGGGGAATTGGGTATAGTAATCGGGAAAAAGGCAAAAAATGTGAAAGAAGATGAAGCCATGGATTATGTACTTGGCTATACTATTGTAAATGATGTATCAGCAAGAGACTATTTTCAGCAGGATAAGGCCTTTGCAAGATCAAAAGGTGTAGATACCTTTTGCCCCTTCGGTCCTTATATAGTTACAGGGCTTAATCCAGATAACTTGAAAATAGAGACCCGTCTGAATGGTAGAACTGTTCAATCATCAAATACAAATGATCTCCTATTTAAAGTTCCTCAATTAATAAGCTTCATTTCTAAATATATGACACTTTTACCAGGCGATTTAATTGCTACAGGCACACCTTCTGGAGTCGGGCCGATGAAGAAAGGGGATGTCATAGAGGTTGAGATTGAAGGTATAGGTATTTTGAAAAATTTTGTATCATGAGTGGGGATATGGAAATTCAAGAGATATTTAATCCAAATTTACTCAAAGGAAAAGTTAGTATTATCACCGGTGCAGGAAGGGGGCTTGGAAGGGTACTGGCTATATCGCTTGCTAAGGCAGGTAGTGATCTTGTATTAGTAGCAAGGCATCAAGAAGAGATTGAAAGAACTGCAGATGAGATTCGAGAAACCAAAGCTCGAACACTTGTTATTTCAACAGATGTAAGAAAAAGCAATGAGATTCTTAAGATGGTTCAAAAAACCTTGGCTGAATTTGGAAAGATTGATGTCCTTGTAAACAACGCCGGGCTTAATGCCTCTTATGTTCATCACAGATTCGAAGACATACCTGAAAATGAATGGATAGAAATGATTGATACAAATATTAATGGTGTCTTTCTTGTGACTCAGGCTGTCGGAAGGACAATGCTCGAGAGAAGGTCCGGTAAGATTATAAATATATCTTCTGCATTAGCTATAAGGTCAGCTCCTGAAAGAATCTGTTATAGTGTTACAAAGTCAGCAATAATCCAATTGACGAGGGCTTTGGCTGCAGAATGGGCACAGTTTGGCATAAAGGTCAATTGCATTGCTCCAGGATCTCTTGACCTTTATCCAGGTTCCACTGATGAAAACTACATTAAGTTGAACGAAGAGAGAAAAAAAAGGATCCCAATGGGACGTCTTGGTAGGTTAGAGGAGATCGGGCCTCTGCTTGTTTATCTCGCCTCAGATGCATCCGATTATATTACAGGAGAAACAATTTTTATCGATGGTGGTTTAGCGATTGGATATTAAAATCAAAGAACAAAACTTGAATTTTAATTGAGAATATTTGATACGAGGTGAATTTTAAATAGGTTAAGCTGGAAATTTAAAAAAAGGGGGGCATTTTATGAGAATTAGGTATTCATTGAATTTAATGATTTTAATCATTTTATCTCTATTTTTTTTAAACCCATTCAACTTATTCGTTAATGCACAAATTTATCCAAGTCATCCAATTCAGCTCATTATCCCTATTCCAGCAGGAGGCGGAGGGGATATAAATGGAAGACTCTTAGTAGAAGAATTAGGAAAGATTCTTAAAACACAGATTGTAGTTTTAAATAAACCAGGGGCAGCTGATACTCTTGGAACTGATGCAGTAGCAAGGAGTAAAAAGGATGGCTATACAATTGGCTATACGAGTTCAGCAGCCATGGTTTATGCTCGAATAATCAATCCTGAAATTGTTCCTTATGACCCGATAAAGGATTTCGAACCATTAGGTCTTCATGTTTTTTTCCCTTTAGCTATAGCAGTTCAAGAAAGTTCACCTTGGAAGACATTTCCTGAGCTGATTGATTATGCGAAAAAAAATCCTGGGAAAATCCGAGTAAGTTCACCAGGTTTAGGCTCAACCGCTCACTTCAATTTAGAGCTAGTCCAATTTTTGACTGGGGCCCAATTAACCCATATCCCTTTTAAAGGAGGAGAATCTGTTATTACTGCCCTATTGGGAGGCCATGTTGAGGCAACGTTTGATGCTATAGGTAAAATCATGCCACATGTAGATAGTGGCAAGATGAGAATTCTATTAATATCAAGAAAGTTTTCTAAATATCCAAATATTCCAACTATTACAGATTTGGGGTTTAAACAAGAGCTGCTTTCAGCCTGGTTCGGATTGTTTGCTCCTGCAGGAATACCTGAGGAAGTTAAAAAGGTTTTAATTCCATCTATTGAAAAAGCAATAAATACTCCTGAATTAAAAGCAAAGATTGAAAATCGTGGATATATTCCTGAGTATAAATCTCCTTCAGAACTTAAAACCCTTATCATAAATAACTATGAAACGGCACGAGCTTTAGCTATAAAGCTTGGACTCGGAAAACAATCCTAAAAGGAGAAAAAATGAAAACGGTTATTACAGATCATCCATTTCCATCACTTAAGCATTCAGAGGAGATATTTTCACGAAATGGAATTGAGTTAGAGGTTTTGCAAACCAGAGATCCTCAGACAATTATAGAGCGATCGAAATCTGCAGATGCACTAATCGTGGGTATGGCACGAATCGATAAGAAGGTTATAGGTTCTTTGGATCACTGCAAGATCATAGTCAGATTAGGAGTAGGATATGATAACATAGATGTCTCTTCTGCAACAGAATGTGGGATTTTGGTTGCTAATATACCTGATTTCTGCACTGAAGAGGTTTCAGATCATACCATAGCACTTATTCTTATGATTGGACGAAGAATTCTCGAAGGGCAAAAGGCTGTTCGCGAGGGGAAATGGGGACCAACAGCGATCAATTTTGAATCATTTTCAAGGATCAGGCAACAGACCCTTGGATTGTTTGGATTCGGAAGGATTGCCAGGTTAGTGGCAGAAAAGGCAAAAGGCCTAAAGATTAAATGTATCGCCTTTGATCCTTATGTGAGTAAAGGGGATATGGAAGCCTATGGAGTGAAAAAAGTTGAGATGAAGGAGCTTCTTAGGGAATCAGATTACGTTTCGCTACATTCACCTTTGACAAAAGAGACAGAGGGTGCCTTTGGAATAGAAGAGTTTAGAATGATGAAAAGGACTGCATGGATCATCAATACCTCGCGTGGGCAAGTCATTAAAGAAGATGACCTTTTAATAGCCCTGAATGAAAAGCTTATTACTGGTGCAGCGCTTGATGTTTTAGCTAAAGAACCACCAGATAGAGATCATCCGCTTTTAAACCATGAAAATGTAATTATTACACCTCACATGGCAAGCTGGACATGGGATTCAAGAGAAGAACTTCAGATTAAAGGTGCAGAGGAGGTTGTTCGTGTGCTGAAAGGGGGAAAACCAAAAAATCCTGTTAATCCAGATGTCCTAAATATTAAAAAGTAATAAATATAAAATCTTTAAAAGGAGGAAGATATGAAACCTGAAGAGATGTTACCATTAAGATTCGGCCAGGGGAACGTTGACTGGCAGCAGAGGATCAACTGGGAGGAGCTTAGAAAGAAGAGGGTTGAGCGGGCACATAAATTTATGGCAAAATGGGGAATTGGTTCTGCCATCATCTATAACCACGACAGGCGAAGGTACCTTTCAAGTGTCTGGACTCATCCCTACGGTAAGCATCTTCCTTATAACTTTGTTTTATTCATAAGGGATGCAGG
>JBBIOI010000122.1:0-9855 GCA_037443425.1 Deltaproteobacteria bacterium | reverse complement strand
ATATTTAATTGTTTAATTACTTAAAATATACTTAAAGGGTTTTAAACCCTTTTAGCATTTTCCACGATAATATAAAAGAGATAGTTAAGGCAATAAGCATCCCTGACATCGAAAATAGAAAGAATAAAAGTATAATTTTTTCTCTCATTGATTCATATCTGGCCTCTAACATTCCTACATAGAGCATCCCGACAATACGATTCTCAATATCCCTTATTGGTTCATAGGCTGTGATATACCAATCATCTACGACAAATGCCCTTTGAATCCATGGGATTCCTTTTTCAAGAACCTGTTCCCCAACTTCCTTCATGGCACGAGTCCCAACAGCTCTATTTCCCTCTCTATCAATGACATTTGTTGAGATCCTAAGATCACCCAAAAAGATGGTAACTGTCCCTATCTCTTTGTCTCTATATTTAACACCTGAAAAGACCACATTTTTGATCAAATCTACTATCTCATAATTATGATTAAGAAGAATTCCTCCTACAATTGCGCCAATAACCTCACCATTAAAATCCTTGATTGGGTAAGACGATTTAATTACCATTGCCTTTTCCATCTCTGTTTTCTCAATAGGTTTTGCCTTTGGTGTTGGAATTACCCTAATGTAAGATTTCTTCAATAAATCATTACCTTCTTTTGATAAATCATCTTTTTCTATTATCTGGGTACCTGAAATGTTTCCTCCTTCCAAGGCCTTTTTCACAAATATATCGTTGATTAAACTATCTCCAAACGACCTTGGATTATGAACTCTATATATAACTACACCTCTTTTATCTACCAAAGTTAAAAAATCGAACCTCTCTTCTTTCATAAGATTTAGCAGTTCTTCTTCAATTTCTGATACACTTCTTTGCTTAACTGAATTCTTCAGTACATGCCTAATAGATGTCCAATGAACTATTCTCTCAATCTCTTTTATCCTTGATTGATAGATCCACCTTGCTGTGCTTAAATGTTCCTTTACCCGCTCTTGAGCCTCAAAGATTATTTGATTCGTTACCAGATGATTTACAATGAGACTTGTTACAACACCTATGGCACAAGCAAAGGCAAGAAAAAATAAAGCAATTTGAGATTTTGTAAAAATCTTCATTAGTTACAAGTTAGCAAAAAAAATTTAAAAAGTAAAGAAAAAAACTTGATATAAATCTTTTTTTCTGCTAATAATATTGTGAAAAAATTCATTTATTAAGAAAGGAGGCTTTCGATGGGTAAATTTGATGCAATATATGAAGAGTATATGAAGCGAAGAAAAGCGATTCTTGCCATGGGCGGGGAAAAGGAGTTGGCAAAACGTCGTGAAAAAGGTCAAACAAATGCTCGAGAAAGGATTGACCTACTAATGGACCCAGGAACATTTGTTGAGGTGGGTCCTTTCATTAAACATCGCCAACACGATTTTGGAATGGCAGAAAGGTTTATCCCAGCTGAAGGAGTTGTCACAGGTTATGGTAAGGTAAATGGCAGATATGTGGTAGTGGCTTCTGAAGACTATACTGCAATGGCTGGAACATTTGGTGAATATCATGGAAAGAAGTTTGTCTGGGCATGTGAATTTGCAAAAGAGAAGGGATGGCCTTTTGTCGGAATAAATGACTCTGGAGGTGCTCGCCTACAGGAAGGATTTGATACACTCGAGGCTTACGGGTGGACGTTTCGAGCCCAGATATTGGCTTCGGGAATCGTTCCTCAAATCGCACTTCTTCTTGGACCATGCCTTGGCGGACAGGCCTACCATCCCATTATGAATGATTTTCTCATACAGAGTAAGACAACAGGTTTTATGGGAATCGCTGGACCTGCATTTGTAAAAACTCAGACAGGTGAAGATATCACACTGGAAGAACTTGCTGGTTGGAAGGCACATGCAATAAAATCGGGTGGAACACATGTAGTGGGAGAAGATGAAAGGGAATGCATAGAATTATGTAGAAAACTTTTATCCTATCTTCCATCTAATAATAAAGAAAAACCTCCTGTTATAGAGACAGGAGATGATCCAAACCGGGAAATCCCTGAACTTGATGAGTTTCTACCAGACCCTAATCTTAGGATACCTTATGATATGTATGGTCTGATTGAAAAGGTGGTGGATAAAGGAACTTTTTTTGAGATACATAAATATTTTGCCCGAAATCTTATCGTAGGATTTGCCCGTTTCAACGGAATGTCAGTTGGAATTGTTGCCAATCAGCCAAAGGTTCTAATGGGAGGCCTTGATTATGATGCATCAGATAAATTGGCAAGATTTGTTCGCTTCTGCGACCTCTTCAATATTCCACTTGTAACCTTTGTTGATTGTCCGGGTTTTTGGATTGGATCACCTCAGGAATGGAAAGGGATTTTGCGTCATGGAGCAAAAACCCTCTTTGCATGGGCAGAAGCAACAGTACCACTTATTTCAATCATAATTGGAAAATCATATGCTGGTGCACATTATGCTATGCTGGATAAAAGTATCGGTGCAGATCTATGTTTTGCCTGGCCAACTGCAAGGATCAATATTGTTGGAGCAGAAACAGCTGCGAGTGTAATATTTGCAAAAGAAATTAAGGCCTCTCCTGATCCAAAGGAAACTGCAAAAAAATTGATTGAGGAATATAGAAATAAACTTGAACATCCTTACCAGGCAGCTGAAAGAGGATGTGTAGACGATGTTATAATGCCTCATGATACAAGAAAATATATCTGTACTGCGTTGGAAGTATTAAAAAATAAACAGGTTGCAAGGCCATGGAAAAAATACTCTAACATCAATCTATAATTATCAAAAACCCACCTCGTGGGTGGGCACCTACGGGGTGGGCTTAAATCATTTGTAATAAATTGGTATCTCATCTTAGCTTCGAAAATATTTCAAAAAAAAGATTTCTATTTGCCTTTTGGTTATGTGTTTTTATAATAATTATAGCCTACCGTATTCAGCTTGCAGTAGGTTTATATAAAAGCCCTATCAGACCCTTCGATTTTTATCCAAACTCAAGTCCATTAAGATTTATAGTAACTTATTTAATATACGATTTTTTACTACTGTTTTTCTGTATTTCAATAACCTATCTTATTTCAAAGATTAAAAATTTATTATATAAGGATGATTCGAAATTTTTAAATATTTCAGGTGCAGTATTTTTAAGTATAATTATAATTTTAATCCTCCTCATTCACGGAGCTCATATACGTCTGCTTTTTAATGCTCAAATAGGGTTTGATTATTCGATACTGGTTGAAACATTTTTAAATGTCCCATTTAAAGAAATAATAAAGCTCTTTAATATAAATGACTATTTATACCTTCTTATCCCGATATCTATTTTCTGGATAATTGGCCTTTCGCCAATCACTATCAGGAGATGGTTACTCAAAATATCCTTACCTTTTTTAATTTTATTATTCTCCATTTCACTCTTATATTTTTATAATGAAAAAGAAAAAGCACCAAATGAGATTAGATCCAATCCTGCCATATTTCTCTCTTCAGATATAGTTAAACAGGAAATATTAAATCTCAAAAATAAAGATCGCAAGATTCTCTTTATTAAAGAAGAAGGGGAAAAGTTTAATACCAGAGGATTTCACTTCAAGGGCAACTCAAAACAGATAAAGATTTTACCTCCTAAATTGGATCATCCCTGGAACATTATCATCTTTATAATGGAATCTGTTGGTTCTCGATATATGTTTGATACAAGTCTTGGAAATCCTATTGCTATGCCTTTTCTAAAAAGATTATCAAAGGAAAGTTGGTATTTAAAAAGACATTTTACAACATCAAATATAAGTACAAAGGCTATATTCTCAATTCTCAGTGGACGTTATGACCTTTTTAAAAAGGAGGCATTTGGTGTAAGGATTGATGCCCGCATCCCTTCTATATACAACTTCCTTGATAAAAATTATGAAAGCTTTATTGTCACGCCATCTCCGATAAGATGGTACTTCCCGACGGAGTTTGTAAAAAATAGTGGATTTAACGAGATCTATCATTTTGATAATCTACCATTTAAGATTAGGGAAGAGTTACATACATTTGGTCGCTATATAGGAAGAGATGAAATAGAAACGGTCAAGTTTTTTATTAAAAGGATTGAAAAGGCAAAAGAACCTTTTTTAGCAATTTACCTCAGCTTTTCTGCCCATCTTCCTTATTTTGATTATGGGCCAGAATATAGAATCTTAGAGAATGATGGACGTTTAATTTCAAGATATTACAATAATCTATTTCTTTTAGACAATATGATTAGGAATATCTTTGAGCATCTTGAAAGGTCTGGACTCTTGGAAAGAACAATCCTTGTAATAGTTGGAGATCATGGCCAGGCATTCGGTCAGCATCAGAAAGATAACTACATGCATCATCGATACAGTTATAATGAGAACCTTGAGACACCAGCTATTATCTACCAACCCAAGATATTTAATCCGAAGAGTTTTGAATATCCAACAAGTCATGTGGATATCCTTCCAACAATACTCGATGCAATTGGTGCTAAATTCGATCCCTCGCTTCTTGATGGAGAATCTCTATTTAACGTACCTTTAAATAGAAAATTTATCTTTTTCTATGGACAAGAAGGGACGATCTCTTGTCTTGATACAAATTTGGTAAAACTACAGTATTCTTTAAAAAATAATAGATGTTGGGTCTTTGACCTAAAGAGTGATCCTGAAGAAAAAAATCCTATGGATTGTTCATTATTTAATGATCAATTAGAGACACTAAAATATTTTGTAGATCACCACAATTCAAGTCTTTTAGAATACAACTCAAGCAGGTCAAAGGATATGGATTACGATGTACGAAAAAACCCCTTTTAATAAATCTTAGCAATTTTACTTAGAAATTTGGCCCATGCTCGAATTCTTTTAAAAAATCTTATTTTTAAATTTATTAATAATTCTAAATATTTAGTCTAAATATAAATCCGAAACTTTATTGAAAATATGTCTAAATTATGTTATTTTTTGATAAAATTTAAAGGTGGGGTAAATTGAACTCAATTTTTAGAAACCTTATCTTTTGGGTTGTTATTGTAATTGTAATGATCTTTCTCTTTAACCTCTTTAATAAACCACGGCAAACAGTCTTTGAAAAGAACTACACAGATTTTATTTCTGCTGTAGAGAATAACCGTGTCTTAGAAGTTGAAGCCCGCGGGAGAAATATCGTTTGGACTGACTCAGAAGGAAAACGTTACAAAACATATGCACCTGAAGATCCAGAAATGATTAAAATCCTTAGAGAAAAAAAGGTAACGATCAATGCAAAGAAGGAAGAGGATTCACCATTCTGGCAAAATATCCTTATTTCATGGTTCCCAATGATTCTACTTATAGGTATATGGATATTCTTTATGAGGCAGATTCAGATAGGAGGAGGAAAGGCCCTATCTTTTGGCAAAAGCCGGGCAAAAATCCTCACAAAAGAGCACCATCATGTTACATTTGACAATGTTGCTGGAATTGATGAGGCTAAAGAAGAGCTTCGAGAGATTATAGAATTTCTAAAAGATCCAAAGAAGTTTACAAAATTGGGTGGAAGGATTCCAAAGGGTGTTCTCTTGATCGGAGCTCCTGGAACGGGAAAGACACTTCTTGCACGGGCTATCGCAGGAGAGGCAGATGTCCCCTTTTTCAGCATAAGTGGATCTGATTTTGTTGAGATGTTTGTAGGTGTAGGTGCATCAAGGGTCCGTGACCTTTTCTTACAGGGCAAGAGAAACGCACCATGTATTATCTTTATCGATGAAATAGATGCAGTTGGAAGACACCGAGGTGCAGGACTTGGTGGTGGTCATGATGAAAGGGAGCAGACCTTGAATCAGTTACTTGTTGAGATGGATGGTTTTGAATCAAATGAAGGTGTTATACTGATCGCTGCAACTAATCGTCCAGATGTTCTTGATCCAGCCCTACTAAGACCTGGCCGTTTTGACCGTCAGGTAGTCGTCCCTGTTCCAGATGTTAAAGGGAGGGAAGAAATTTTAAAGGTCCATACGAGGCGTACACCTTTGGCCGATGATGTTGACCTTGCTGTCCTCGCAAGAGGAACTCCTGGATTCACAGGGGCTGATCTTGAGAATTTAGTTAATGAAGCAGCCCTCTTAGCTGCACGCTTAGGCAAAGATAAAGTTGATATGTCTGACTTAGAACAGGCAAAAGATAAGGTCCTGATGGGTGTTGAGAGAAAGTCTATGATCATACCCCTTGAAGAAAGGAGGGTTACGGCTTATCACGAGGCTGGTCATGCCCTTGTCGCAAAAATGATTCCTGGAACAGATCCTATACATAAAGTAACAATTATACCAAGAGGAAGGGCCCTTGGTATTACACAGCAGCTACCGATTGATGAAAGACATACATATCCTAAAGATTATTTATTAAATAATATTACAATCATGATGGGAGGAAGGGCAGCAGAAGAGCTTGTGATGAACCGCCAAACTACGGGGGCAGGAAATGATATTGAACGTGCAACAGAAATCGCAAGAAAAATGGTCTGTGAATGGGGGATGAGTGAAAGATTGGGTCCGCTTGCCTTTGGTAAAAAAGAAGAACAGATCTTTCTTGGAAGAGAGTTTGCCCAACATCGTGATTACTGTGAGGAGACAGCTCGACTCATAGACGATGAGATTAGAAGGATTGTAACAGAAAGTTATAGTAGGGCAAAAGAGATTATTCAAAAAAATATCTCTGCTCTTCATAAATTGGCTAACACACTTCTTGAAAAAGAAGTGCTTGATGGAAATCAGATTGATGAGATTATAAGGAGCGAGACTACTTAGTAAGAAATGAAATTGATTAGATGGATTCGAGTTACCAATGTCCGAGAAGCAGTTAATCATTTAGCAAAAATCGGAGTTGATGGAACCGGCATAAATTTAATGAAAGATAAGACCCTGCTTTATAACTTCAAAATTGAAGGCCTCAATCCTCGAATAGCTAATCTGTTAAAACAAGACATGCTATCTATTGGTGGGGATGTGGCCATTGATCGGAGAGGTCTTGACTGTAGCTCCAGTGCCACGGATGCAATTATTATGGGCACTCGAAAACATTTTGAAAAATTGATTCAGAAACTTGATCAATATCCAAACCTTCAGGATTTAAGTAATTCGCTCAAGGAAACGATAAGAAATATCTCGAAAACACATTTTGTTATAAATTGTAGAAAAAAAGTATTAAAACTGGGTGAAAGAACACTCATCATGGGGATCTTAAATGTTACTCCAGACTCTTTTTCTGATGGAGGCCTCTATTTTGATAAAGATAAGGCAATCTGCCACGGACTAAAGATGGCTGAAGAAGGTGCTGACATTATCGATATTGGTGGAGAATCAACAAGACCTGGTTCAAATCCTATCACCGCAGATGAAGAACTTAGTCGCGTGATACCAGTGATTGAAAGGCTTGTAAAAGAGGTGGATATCCCGATCTCAATTGATACATATAAATCGGAGGTGGCAAAGAGGGCTATTGAGGCAGGGGCTGAAATTGTAAACGATATCAGTGGGTTACACTTCGACCCTGAACTCTCTAAGGTGGTTTCAATGGAGAAAACCCCTATTATTCTCATGCATACCCGTGGAAAACCAGAAACTATGCAGAAAGAGATTCATTATAAATCTCTTTTCTCTGAGATATTAAGTTATCTTAAAGAATCTATTAAACTTGCAGAGGATTCAGGAGTTGATCCTGATAAAATTATTATAGACCCTGGAATTGGATTTGGCAAAAGGGTCGAAGACAATCTACTAATCATTAAAAACCTATCAGAATTTCGTGTACTCGGAAAACCTATACTTTTAGGGACATCAAGGAAAAGTTTCATAGGTAAAATCCTTGATGTGGATGTCTCGGAGAGGCTTGAGGGATCTATTGCAAGTGCAGTAATCGGTGTTTTAAACGGGGCTCATATAATAAGGTGTCACGATGTTGCCCAAACAAAGAAGGCGATTGCTATTGTAGATGCAATTAAAACAGTGGGGTATCAAAATTTATCTTTTAATTAGAGGGAAATAATATTTTGGAGAGTTGATTTCTCATATGACACGAAGGCTTTTTGGAACAGATGGAATAAGGGGAGTGGCCAATGTTGAGCCAATGACCGGAGAACTTGCAATGCAGTTGGGGAGGGCCATTGCACATATTTTTAAAGATGTAGAAGGAAAACATAGAATTGTAGTTGGAAAAGATACAAGACTCTCTGGTTATATGCTTGAAACAGCACTGGCATCTGGCATATGCTCAATGGGTGCTGATGTCTGGCTCGTGGGTCCTTTGCCAACGCCAGGCATTGCCTTCATCACTACAAGCATGAGGGCAAATGCAGGCGTTGTAATCTCAGCATCTCATAATCCCTACTATGATAATGGAATTAAAATCTTTTCCCACAACGGATTTAAATTACCTGACGAAATGGAAAGAAAGATTGAAGAATTGATCCTTTCAAATCATCTCGATTCGTTAAGGCCAACTGCAAACTCGATAGGTAAAGCCCACAGGATAGATGATGCAATAGGAAGATATGTAGTTTTTCTTAAAAATACCTTCCCAAACTATCTAAAATTGGATGGACTTCGAATTGCGCTGGATTGTGCAAATGGTGCTGCATACAGGGTTGGTCCAATGGTATTTGAAGAATTAGGGGCTGAGGTAATTCCTATCGGGGTTGAACCTAATGGTGAAAATATTAATGCAAATTGTGGCTCACTCTATCCCGAGGTAGTAAGCCGTGTAGTTATTGAGAAAGGTGCAGATATAGGAATGGCCCTTGATGGTGATGCTGATAGAATTGTATTTGTAGATAGGAATGGAAACACTGTTGACGGAGATCATATCCTTGCCATATGTGGAACAGAATTCTTATCAGAAAACAGGTTAAAAAAGAGGACAATCGTAACAACTGTGATGAGTAATATAGGGCTCGATCGGGCAATAGAAAGGGCAGGTGGAAAGGTTGTAAGGACAAGAGTTGGTGATAGGTATGTGGTTGAAGAGATGGTTCGTGGAGATTATAACCTCGGAGGAGAACAATCAGGCCATACAATCTTCTTAGATTATAATACAACCTGCGATGGAATATTAACTGCTCTTCAGGTTCTGGCAATTATGAAAAAGAAGGAACGTCCTTTAGATGAACTTGCAAAGGTGATGGAAAGCTATCCCCAAGTCCTTTACAATGTTGAGGTAAAAGAAAAAAAGGATATCTCCCTAATTCCAGAATTGGAAAAAAGGATTAAAGAGATTGAAAAAGAACTTGGTACCGAAGGTAGAATACTGGTTAGATACTCAGGGACAGAACCATTGCTAAGAATTATGGTCGAAGGTGAGAATGAAACAAAGTTACACCGTTATGCTAATGATATTGTTGAATTAGCAAGGAAATATTTAGGCAGTGGTTAATTAAACTTAGGAGATGTGCTATGCCAAGACTTGGAGTCAATATAGATCATGTTGCCACTATTAGACAGGCAAGAGGGGTTAATTATCCTGATCCAATTGCTGCAGCAATAATTGTTGAATTAGCAGGAGCCGATGGGATTGTTTGCCATTTAAGGGAAGATAGACGCCATATTCAGGATAGGGATCTAAGACTCCTAAGGGAGATTATTCAGACCCGATTAAATCTCGAGATGGCTCCTACCCAGGAGATGGTAAGAATTGCATTGGCTACAAAACCTGACATTGTTACACTTGTTCCTGAAAGGAGGCAAGAATTAACCACAGAAGGTGGACTTGATGTTGTGAAATCATTTAAACATTTAAAGAAAATTATTGGTCAACTTCAAGGCAAAGGAATCTATGTAAGTCTTTTTATCGATCCTAAAAAGGAACAGATAAAGG
>JBBIOI010000121.1:0-9966 GCA_037443425.1 Deltaproteobacteria bacterium | reverse complement strand
TGAACTACTTGGTAAAATTTATGAAAAGTTAAATGCAATTAGACCAGATAACTTTGATGAATATATGCAGGTTTTAAAATCTGGCAAAAAAGGAGAAGAGACAAAGTTTAACAAAGAATATGGCGTCTACTACACACCAAGAGAAATAGTTCATTATATGTGCCAGCAGAGTTTGATTTATCATTTGGAAACAGAATTGTCGGGTAAAGTTAGCAGAGAAGATATAGAAAACTTTGTAAAATGTGCAGAACTTATCATAGAAAATGAAGCCAGAGTTATAAAAAAAGGAAAAGAAACAGAAAGATATAGACATCAAATCCCAGAAAGCATAAGACAAAATGCAGGCCATATTGATCATCTTCTTTCTGATATAAAAATTTGTGACCCTGCGGTTGGTTCAGGAGCATTCCCGGTAGGGATAATGCATGAGATAGTGAGATTAAGAAAGCTACTTTCCATTTATACTCGAAAGCAGATAAACCCATACGATTTAAAACGCCACTTAATTGAAAACTCCCTTTACGGTGTTGATATAGACCCAGGAGCAGTTGAGATATGCAAACTAAGATTCTGGCTTTCAATGATTGTAGATGAAGAAAAATTTTCCACCATAAAACCACTTCCAAACCTTGATTATAAAGTGGTTTGTGGGAATTCTCTTTTAGGTCTCCCGAAGGGCGTCGTATTGCTTAATGATGAAATTTCTAAAAAAATTGAAGAAAAGAAAAATAAACTTTTTGATGTAACATCACCTTCTGAAAAAATAAAAATTAGGGAAGAAATTGATAAATTATTTATTGACCAGATGAAATTATTTAAACAATTCACAGAAATAAACGAAGATATAAAATTTGATTTTAGGACGCACTTTTCAGAGGCATTTCATAAAGAGAAAAATGGCTTTGATATCGTTATTGCAAACCCGCCGTATGTCAGGCAGGAAAGGATAAAGGACCAAAAACCATCACTTCAAAAAGCAGGATATGAGATTTATAATAGCACATCAGACCTTTATACATATTTTTATGAAAAAGGTTGGCAAATATTGAAACCTAATGGCCATTTCTGTTTCATTTCAAGCAATAAATGGATGAGGGCAAAGTATGGTGAAAAATTAAGAAGGTTTCTAAAACAAAAGTCAGAAGTTGTCATTATCGTTGATTTTGGTGGCTACCCAGTCTTTGAAGCCGCAGTTGATACAAATATAATCCTCTTTAGAAAAAAACAACCAGACAAGGGGCACAAAATAAGATTTGTCAATGTAAGAAATCTTCCGAAAGATGAAAATGTAATTTCTTTTATTAATAAAAATCAGAACACTATACCACAGTCCATCCTTGATGATAAATGTTGGACTCTTGCTGATGAAAAAGTTTTAAAACTTAAAGAAAAAATAGAACGCATTGGAAAACCATTAAAAGATTGGGATGTAAAGATTTATAGGGGAGTTTTAACAGGCTACAACGAGGCATTTATTATTGATACGGAAACGAGAGATAAAATTCTTGCCAATTGCAAGACAGAAGAAGAAAGAAAAAGAACTGAAGAAATAATAAAACCTATTTTAAGAGGAAGGGACATTGGAAGATACTACTACAAATGGGCAGGGTTGTGGGTGATATTAGCAAAATTCGAGTTTTATAAGCAAGCTGACTTATGTCCTGCCGTAGTTAGTCATTTAAAAAAGTTTGAAAATGAACTAAAAGCACGGGGACAATGTAGATATACAAGATCCAAGAAAGAAAAACAAAATAAGGATTATGCAGGTCAACATCACTGGCTTGAACTGGATAATAACCCGACTGATGCTTACTTAACGGAATTTGAAAAAGAAAAAATTGTGTGGCAAAGAGTAACACAGCAATTTTCTTTTTGTTTAGTGACAGAGGATTTATATGTTCTGGATTCAATGGCGTTTCTTGTAGGAGATAATTTGAGGTATGTGATAGGTATTTTGAATACTTTATTAACAGATTTATATGTCAAAACTTATGTCCATCAATATGCTGATAAAGGGTTTTTACTTTCAAATCAATATGTAGGAAGAATCCCCATCCCTCCCGTCACGCCCCAAAACCAGGACATGGTTAAACAAATAGAAAACCTCGTTTCTCAAATCCTCTCCCTCACCCAATCCAAAGATTATTTAGAAAACCCACAAAAGCAAGCAAAGGTCAAAGAATACGAGCGCCAGATTGACCAGTTGGTTTATAAACTCTATGGATTGACAGATGAAGAAATAAAAATTGTAGAACAAGAAATTACAAAATGAAAGATTTGTTTGGGATTATATCCGAGGATAAACCTGTAGAAATAAATATTTACGCTGATGAAATACAGTCAGAAAAATGTCCTTATACAGGAGATATCTGGTTTTATATTGGTATTATTGCTGAAGATTTATCAAATCCGTTATTGGAAGATATTATATTAGAAAGGTTTTGCAATAATTTAGATTGTAAATCCCCATACTATTTAAAAAATAACCGCATTATCCATTGGAGCGAAATTGATGATATAGACACAAAAAATATTTGCAGAAGATGGTTTGAGTATATTTTGGATGTTAGTAAAAGCTCTAAGAAATTTTATTGCTATATTTTAGGCATAAATGATACAAAACTTAATAAAGAAGAATTTGACTTAACTGACCCATTTAATAGTAAGTATAATAGATTCTTTAGAAGTGCTATCTTATATGCCTTAAAAACTTTTTTCCCTAATATGAAAATCATCGGTTAAAAAAATATATCACGAAGAAGGACAACAACGACACGATGAGTATTTTCCTTGGCATTGTATTTATAAAATTTCTCAAAGTGAAAAAAACATCATTTTTGAGTGCAACAGTGTAGAATTTCTTCCCAAAAATCACGAAGAAAACGAGCGCGCCAATCTAATTCAACTCTGTGATGCATTTATGGGTGCTTGTATAAGTATTATTCATGGAATTCAAAAAAGTAAAGCATCTAAATATCGTGAAGAACTTATGGATATAATTTTACCATTGGTCAAAAATATGGTTATTAATGAACCCAATAATAAAAACAGCAGGTATCAGCATTCCAATAGAATAATGATTAGATTTTTTCCTTTGAAAAAATCTGCCCCTTATGATATAGTTAGACTTCAGAACCAATTTTATACCCAAAGGTCTCTTTATTACGAAGAGATGAAAAGCGGTCAGCTGTTTTTTTAAATTCCTCTATATCGCTCAATCCGAAAATTACCTTTCAAACCCGCAAAAGCAGGCAAATCACTTTCGTTTACTTCGTCATTTCCCTCCACTTCTTTCCCTCCACTTCGTAAGTGGAGGGGGAATTATATGCGGCGATTGTAGCTCAGTTTTAACATCTGAAGGTTGAAATTGTTATTACCCTGCTCTGCTGAAAAAAAGAAGCCGAGATACCATAAAAAATTTAAGGCGTCCTTCTGGGTAACTAAATAAGAATGACTACCATTTAAGGAGTAGTTATCGCCCAGGGTTGATGGTTGATAACAAAAGGTCAGATTATTTATCAGTTTCTCCTTGAATAATGCACGATTAGCAGTCAATCCATAACTGTGATAACTTTCGGGATTTGTTTCTTCTATCCCGGAAAGGTTATAAGTTTTACTGAGGTTGGTATTAAAAGTAATGGGAATTTTCGGGGTAATAGAATAATTTAAGCCGATGCTTAAAACTTTACTATCCGGTGTCGAAGATAGAGGAAGCCGGTCTTCATACGCCTGATAACTGAGGACCATAATGAGATTTTGATTGATCCCCAAAAAACTGATATTGAAATTGGGCATAAAAGAAAAGGTGTGGGACAATGAATTGACTTTAAAACTGTCATTGGCCGTTTCTTTTCTTGTATTTTTTTGATTGTAGGTGCCAGCAATATTAAACATCTGGAGTGGAGAAAGAACCAGTGAAAAATTTATACTGTTTGTTCGGGTAGTAGCAAGTTTATCTTTTATGAGATTGTCAACTTCCTTTTTTAGGTCAAACCGAATGGTAGTTTTAGGGATTGTTTTGGTTGCTATTCCGAAGTCCCATTTTTGCATGTCATTCTTTATATAAGGAAGACCAAAAGATGTGAAACCAGGACCAATCAGCTGGAAACCAATATTTAATGTGGCAAACTTGGGGTTGAACTTTAATGCCCCGCGCAGGGCAAAGTCAGTGTGCGAGGAATAGCGTGGTGTATAGAATGAATATGCAATCCGGGGAAGTCCCTTTAGAGTCATCGTGTCATTTCGTAAATCACGGGTATGGACACTACCAGCTCCTTCAAGGTCAAAACTGAGTATCTTTGCAATGGTGAAATCCGAACTTATACCAAGCACAAGATTTTCCTGGGGTGGAATGGGAACGATAGTGTCAGTCGGTTTTAAGGAGGATGTGTCATCCTGCGATTTAAGGAAGATGAGCGAGAGGTATTCACTCCCGCATCTTAATGCAAAAATACTCCGGCGATATGACCAATCAAGCGAATCCCTTGAGACGCGTCGCGAATTGCCGTTTATCAGTGCAAAACGCCAGTGTCCAGGGGTAAGTTCTAAACCCATTCCGGATACGGAAATTCCTGAGAGTGTGTATTCAGAGAATGTTGGTGAAAAATCGCCAAAATAGATTTTTAACCATCGCCACGATGGTATTGACGGGCACAGACTGAGACCAAACTGGTTAATTTTTTGGGCGGTGAATTTATCATCAGAATTATAAAAAAATTTTAAATCAGCATTTAAGAAAAGCCAACTAAACAGGGTGTTAAATCCAAGAGAATAACCACCAGCCGGTCTTCTCTGGCGGGTTGAGTCTGAATTATGTTCATATTGAGTGGCGAAACCAAATTCACCACTTAGGCCTGGTTTAGGAATTTGGAAACTAAAACTTAAATTTATTAAAAAAATTAATAGAGTAAAACGCAAACCCATAGTTTTTATACAAGCCCAACCCGCTATTATTTTTCCTCACCGACCGTTATCGTATGGCTTACCTTTCCAATGCCGTTCTCATTATCTTTAACCATCAGGTTCACATCATAATCACCCGGTAGATAATAGGTATGAGTGACCTTATCCCCGGAACCCGTTCCGCCGTCACCGAAATCCCAATTGTATTCAACAATTTTGCCATCCTCATCTTTGGAACCTGTAGCATCAAAGGAAATTTCTTTGCCTACAATGGGTTTTTCCGGTGAATAATTAAACTTAGCCACCGGCATTAGATTGGTGCTTATTATGGTTTTCATAGGCGGAGTTGCGGTCCCTTCGTATTTTACATAACCGAGAACATAATACAAAATGCCTTTGACTGCCTCTTTAGTATTCCAGGTCTCGGCAAAGTTTAGCACATTGCCCGGTGCAAGTTTAGAGAATTCGTGGCTAAATATTTTCACAATTGATTTTTCATTTTTTATTTCAAATATCGCATTGCCTGAAATTTCACAAGAACCACTGTTCTTGAAATCAAGAGAGAGCTGGATATTATCTCCTATCTTAAAATGCTCAGGTGTAACCTTAAAGCCAGTAATTACACAACCCGAAATACCAAGCCGAAACTTTTCCATTTCGCGGTCTAAAATATTTCCCGAAAGGTCTTTTAAGCTAACTTCAACATAGTAATCGCCGGAAGGAAAATCTTTTGTTTGCCATTCTAATGCGACAGAATCAATTTTTGATACACCCCTCATCTCTTTTGAAGGGAGTTCAGTAACCATTTCTCCACTAAATTCCTGCTTGATTACCCCGGCTACAATTATATCTTGTGGTTTACCGGTATTTTCTAATTTTATCTTAATCCCAACCTTCTCCCCAGGTACATAAGCATACTTGTCAGTCATAAGGCGGGTTATGAGAAAAGCAGTTTTTATATATTTTATGCCTAATTGGTAGTTTTTGTAGAATTTCACCTCGGTGGTTTTGGGGTCATAGTAGAATGGATAGAGCGATATGACAAGAGTGGTTGAACCATCAGGATTTCTCCATAATTTCCATTCATAGTCTTTTTCAGGATAAATTCCTTCTTTCATTTTTATTGGTAAAGACGGATTTGGACTTTGAATAACTACTGGAAGATTTAAACCAGTTTTCGTTACCAATCCAGTCTTTTCCTCCAGCACAACATTTTGAACCCTGTAACCTTTTGGATAGTCAATGGATTTGCAATAGTAAGGAACACACGGTCTACCCTCTTCAGCCATCAATATCTCGCCACCTGGAATATCAACATAATCCAGTTCTCCGACCCTATCTATTCTATAATCCGGAATTTTCAATTTAAGAATTGTAGGTGGTTCTTTGCCATAGAGGGTAACACTCCCCAATAAAAAGATAAAAATTATTTCTAAGATTTTTCTTATTTTCATAATCACCTCCCAACAGGAAATTTCGGGTCGCCGTACAGATTGTATTCCTTGCAAGTAAAGGGCCAAAATGCATCCCCATCAAGTATCTTATTGCACTTAAACCTGGTGAAGGCCTCACCGACAGAGGTTGTTGTGTTGTTCCAGTAATCCCGGAAGAAAACCTTTGTCATCTCCGCATTCGTCCTGGTTGGAGATGCTTCGGTTGAACCGATGTAGATGGCAGCGCCTTTCCGCAGAAACGCCCGGGCACCGCTCCGCTCCTCTTCGGCCTCGTAATTTCCCGTCAAACAGGAGGCAGCAAAGACAACCGGGGCTTTGGTGCCTAAGCGAAGCGGGTTGCCAGGCAGTTCAACCCACATGTTGTTGTCGGGGCAATTGTCGGCGTTGAAATCATTGAGCACCCAAGCCCAGCCACCGGGACCTCCGTGACCACTCCAGATAATGATGTCCTTATTGACAGCCCTTTCTTTTACCCAGTTACCCGTAAAATCCCCGGCCGCACAGGGATCTGAAAAGTTATGATATAATCCATATGTAGGAGACCTTGGCCAACCTCTGCGATTTCTCTCAATATTTTCTGCTTCCCTAACAGTGATTAAAGCATGTAAATCCTCCAAGTTCATTGGAGGATGGGTTTTACCACAAGGACAAGAATTGGGATCACCGAGACACCTATAATCACCCCTAATCACCAATGCTTCTCTAAGCAAGCCTATTTCGGTAGTAATAGTATATTCCGTATGCGCTTTTTCCACCGCAACTCGTTGGCCACTCAGGATATCTCCAAGTCGCTCTGTTTCCACAATAAACATCTCCCATATCCCCTCGTAACCGCTTACGAGAAGAGCCCTGGAGCGGTCAAATATGAGTCTTCCCAAAGAAACATTGATGCTCGCGTTGATTGGGTCAAGCAGTTCCCGCGCATTTTCACCGATGATCCGGCCTACCTTGAGCTCGGGTTTTGCATCACCGCGAGTGTCCGCGTAGGGATAATCAGTTATGCGAATTCTGGTTACCGCATCTACATTCCGTGCGCCACATATCGGACATCTGCCGTTCCCACCAAAGTGTATATGGCAGGACACCTCAAAGGAAGGAACAATCTCGGTTTCGCCTACGATAAGTAAATAACCATTCCCTTCTGCCCAACCAGGGCACATGCTTGTCGCCCACCTCTGTCCGGGACTTATCTCCCGCTTGAGATTGCCCTCGTCCCAGGAATGAGGTATATAGCCAAGAACGCCTTTTTTCAATTCAGCAAGTTCAGCCATCGTGCCTAACAATCTGTTAACCACAGTATCCGCACTAACCAGAGTATCCGTACTAGGATTGTGGTCACATAGTTTGGAAGGGCAGGTCACAATAAGATAATCAGCAGCATGGAATGCATTATTTACTTCAACCGCGTTAGTATATCTCATACGAGCCGGCCTAATTAGATACTCCCTGTCCTGTACCCGAAGCGTAATCCGGAAGGAATCACATATCGTATACTCCCTTGGACTCTCACTGACTGAGAACAAGACAGGAGAAAGATGATATTTTATCTGCAGTACGCTGTCTGGTTCCAAACGTGAGATCCTTCCCTGCCATTGGAACTTGTTGCCCTCGCGGTTATTTGTAATAGTGCCTACATGTAGGTACCCGTGCCATTCAGGCCAGGTTCCGTCAGCATTTCTTTTTCGCATCCAGCAATAAGGCCTACCTTGGAATCCTAAATTCATGCTATATATCGTGAGATCGCGGAAAGTGAGAGTATCTTGGTTTGCTATCTCCAGGATGACTTCAAAATAGTTATTAATCCTATTCACCGTTCTGGTGATCTCGATCCTGGGCCGATACATTAGGTGCATTACTGGATGATAGGATAAAATTTCTGCCTTTTGAAATCGCCAGGTTTCGCTCTTTCCTTCATTCTCACCAATTGGAATATCATTTCTATCCCTTGCTTGAACTTGCCAGACATAGATTTTATTTGCTTCTAAAGGTCTTGCAGTATTTGGATAGATAAAAGTTGTGGCATTATCAATCACCTGTTCATGATGGGCAATATTGTTTATTGCTACTTGCGGTGTCTGACCCGAACTCATCTCACAAATCTTTAGATGATATCGTACTGTAAAACCAGGATGGCTCGTCGCTGGTGTCCATTGAAAAGTTGGTGTAGCAATGAAAATTGTATCCCCGCTCTCTGGGGTAACAAGGGCTGGCGGACTAAAGGAGAGAATATAGAATATGCAAGACCCCTCAGCTACAACCACACCAGTATTAACTTTTACCAATTTCATATTAAGGGTATATATTCCTTCTAAAAGTCTGCCCGTGCGTGTGAGTTGTTCGGCATACCTTTCGCTATACTCGATATTCCGATAATTGAGAAAATCGCGATTATCTCGTTGAATGGTTTGTGGACCGGTGAAAATAATATTTGCTGATTGTCCACTTACAATCTCACCGTGCTCTCTTGATACTGCTTCTCCTTCTAATCTCACTGTATCTGGGATTGTGCCTGTATAAATAATGGTGATTTTTACAATCCCGGGATTGTTTGCCCAATCTGCAAGATAAGGACTGGGATAAGTTTGACAACTGACATTCATCATTATCTGGTCGGCAAAGAGAGCGGAATTTAAGATAAAAAAGAAAATTACACCAACCCAGTTTTTAGCCGGGCATAGTTTATTGATTCTTAGGTCCATACTCACCTCCTTAATTATACAAGGCAATAGTTTAGCTATCATAAAAACCTCTAGATTTTCATAATAAATTTTAACCAAAATTAGCAAATTGTCAATACTCCGATGTTACTCAAAAACAAACGCAACATACTTAAAAGTTAGGAACACAATAAATGCTTTAGCAGAAGTTATAAAAAATGTTTTAGGAAAAAATATAAAAATTATAACCGTTGTTTATGCCAATGCTTCAGAACGGAGAATTAAAGAAATGTCAATTAAAAGCAAAATAGATCTATTAATTTGTGGTTCAAGAGATTACAAAGATTTGTGGAAGATTGATAAAATATTTGAGACACTATCTTTAGAAAATTATATAATCATTCATGGAAATGCGAAAGGCGTAGATAGATATGCAGGAGAGTTAGCAAAAAAGAAGGGTTTTGAAGTAATGGTATATGTGGCTCACTGGTATAAATTTGGCAGAGCTGCTGGTCAAATACGAAATAAAGAGATGGCTATGAAATGTGATTATACATTCGTTTTTTGGAATAGAATATCACGAGGAACAGCAGGAACCCTTAGGTTTTTGACAGAACTGAAAAAACCGTTTGATATTATCTATGAAGAAAATTAAGATATTAACAATTGCAACAAAACATACTACAGATTCATTATCACTGTTGTGCAATACCTTAAAAAAATTTAATGAGTCTAAACCGGCTCCTTGATGAATAAAGGATTGCGACCGAGTACGCTTACCGCTTTCCGCTCTCGGCTATCCGCCTCATGCCTCCACTTACGAAGCGGTGGGGGAGAGGCGTTACGCATAAAAATAGTATATAGAGATGTAGATAAACTTTCTGCTTAATCGTAAATGTTGAATAATGGTTTTAACCCTTAAGATTTTTCCCGCTTTGACGAATTTTGTCATA
>JBBIOI010000120.1:0-9992 GCA_037443425.1 Deltaproteobacteria bacterium | reverse complement strand
TGAGGATCATATCTTTAAGGCAATTGCCCTTGCCTCTCCTTATATCAAAGCTGTCTGCCTTGGACGCGCCTCGATGACTGCTGCAATGGTGGGAAATACGGTTGGAGAGATGATTAAGAAAGGGAAGGTCACGGCAGATATTGCTAAATATGGAACTGATATTGAGCATGTATTTGTTCTTGCATCTAAATTGAAGGATAAATATGGAAAAGACTTTGAAAGAATCCCTGCAGGAACAATAGGAATGCTAACATATTTTGATCGGCTAAATGCAGGGCTTCAACAACTAATGGCAGGGGCAAGAAAATTTGCACTGAAATATATCTCGAGAGACGATATCTTTGCTTTAACAAAAGAGGCCTCTGAAATTTCAGGTATACCCTATGTGATGGATTCTGATAAGGAAGAGGTAGAAAAGATATTGGGTTAAACTTGATTAAATTCAATTTAAAAAGGGATATCGGACTCCCGATATCCCTTTTTTATTTGATATTACTTTTCAAATAAAAAATTTTAATTTATTATATGGATTAAATTATTGGTTATAAAGGTGGGAAATTGATATGCGAACGATTAGAATTGGGTTATGCCAAATAAATTCAACGGTTGGAGATATTGATGGAAACACAAAGAAGATCATAGATTATATAAAGATGGCTAAAAAAAAGGGTGTAGAGATAGCTGTTTTCCCAGAAATGGCTGTAACGGGTTATCCTCCTGAAGACCTTCTTCTTATGCCAAAATTCATTGAAGCTAACCTAAGGGCCATCAATACAATTGCAAAAACTACCTCATCAATCACTGCTATTGTTGGATATGTCCATAAAGATGAGGATATCTTTAACTCTGCTGCACTTCTTCATAATGGTAAGTTAATAGATGTCTATTCAAAAATATACCTGCCAAATTATGGTGTTTTTGATGAATTCCGTTATTTTCAGGCAGGAAAGAAAAATTTCATCTTCACACTTAAATCCATTCCGATTGGACTCAGTATATGTGAAGATTTATGGTATCCTGGAGACCCTATTAGGACTCAAACACTAATTGGTGGAGCAGAGTTAATTATCAATATCTCATCTTCACCCTATCATATTGGCAAACCTAACCTTAGAGAAAAGATTATTTCTACACGTGCGTCTGATAATCTGGCAGTTATTGCATATTGTAATCTTGTCGGAGGACAGGACGAACTCGTTTTTGACGGTGGGAGTATGATCTTTAATCAAAGAGGAGAATTAATAGCACGGGGAAAACAGTTTGAGGAAGACTTAGTGGTTGTTGACCTTGATATGGAAGAAGTATTTAGAATAAGACTTCATGATCCTCGGATCAGGAGGGAAAGGACATCTACAACTGAACGTAATGACTTAAAAAAGATCACCCTTGAACCTCTAAGTTATAAAAATAAAAAATTCAACCTTCCAAAGAGGGAGATTAAACCCCTGGATCGTCTTTCTGAGATCTACGAAGCATTAAAACTCGGAACAAGGGATTATATTATAAAAAATGGCTTTAAAAAGGTCCTCATTGGTTTAAGTGGTGGTATAGATTCAGCCTTAACAGCAACTATTGCTAAAGATGCGCTTGGAAAGGATGGAGTTATTGGAGTTTCCATGCCTTCGATCTACTCTTCTAAAGAGTCCTTTGAGGATGCTAAGGCCCTTGCTAAGAATTTAGGAATAGAGTTTCTTAAAATACCGATTACTGACATATTCCAGGCATACTTAAAAACAGTGTCTCCATTCTTCAAAAAATTGAAGCCAGATGTAACAGAAGAAAATATCCAGGCAAGGATACGCGGTAACATACTTATGGCCCTTTCTAACAAATTTGGCTGGCTTGTTCTCACTACAGGAAATAAGAGTGAGATGAGTGTTGGATACTGCACACTTTATGGAGATATGGCAGGAGGATTTGCTGTCCTTAAAGATGTTCCAAAGACCCTTGTCTATGAATTAGCTGAGTATAGAAATAGAATCGAAGGTAAAGAGATAATACCAAGACGTATCTTTGAAAAACCACCATCTGCAGAGTTAAGACCCAATCAAAAAGATGAAGACTCCCTTCCTCCATACCATATCCTCGATCCAATTCTTAAGGCATATGTAGAAGAGGACAAAGGGGTAGAGGAAATAAAGAATATGGGTTTTGATGAAGATCTTATAAAAGAGGTGATTCAGATGGTTGATCGAAATGAGTATAAAAGACGACAGAGTCCTCCAGGGATAAAGATTACACAAAGGGCCTTAGGAAAAGACCGCAGGCTTCCTGTAACAAATAGATATAGAAATTTATAATTAACCTTCTGGAGGTTTGAATGAAATTAACTTTAAATATTATCAACATAAAAGATATTCAATTCTCCCACAAAACACGTGTTGAAAATGGAATACTCCTTATAAATAAAGGGGAGTTGCAGGATCTTTTAAAAGAGGATCACAGGATTGATCATGTTGATATTGAACTTGCAAGGCCTGGTGAAAAAATAAGAATCTTACAGGTTGTAGACGCTGTCGAACCAAGAATTAAGTTTAATGGCTTAAACTCCTATTTCCCAGGGATACTAAGTAATGTTGAAACTGCGGGGCAAGGGATTACAACAGTGTTAAGAGGGGCTTCGGTTATACTTAGTGAATATCTTGATGAACCTGAGTATCCCAGAGATCCAAATGGTGAGATTATCGATATGACAGGTCCAGGTGCGGAATTGAGTATCTATGGTAAGACACAAAATATAGTCTTAATCCCCTACCCTTCAATTGGTGTCAATAGAGAAGACTATAAGATCTCTGCAAAGGTCGCTTCTTTAAAAACGGCTGTTTATCTGGCCCATTGTGCAAAAAATCTGAAGCCCGATGAGGTAGAGATCTATGACTTAGATTTAACTTCGAACAAAAACCATGATAACCTACCTAAGATTGCATATGTCTTTAGTATCCTGAGCACCCAGCATGGTATAATCCTTAAGGACCCAGTCCTTTATGGTGAAGGTGTTGCAAAGATAATCCCAACCATACTACATCCAAACGAGAGCTTAGATGGGGCCCTGGTCAGTCAGTATCGGGCCTGGGGAATGGAAACATACCTTATTGAGAATCATCCTATTATCAAAGAACTTTACAATAGACATGGAAAAGAACTTATCTTCTCAGGCGTAATCATAACTGTAATCTTCGAAAACGAAAAAGAGAATGAAAGGGCAGCAGTCATGGTCAGTAATCTGGCAAAATGGGTCCTTGGTGTGAAAGGAGTTGTTATGACAAAAAGCGGAGGAGGAGCCCCTGAACTTTTGCTTGCAAGGATGGCAAAGAGATGTGAGGATATGGGTATAAAGACTGCAATTGCTATATCGCATATCCCTGCAGATATAAAAGACGTTGAATTTGGTGGAATCACACTTTTTAATTTCGAAGAGGTCGATGCCATTGTTAGTATGGGAACACCATGGGAAAAATTGACTTTACCCCCTATGGAAAAGATTATAGGTAAAGTGTTCCATACACCACGAACTCCTTATATAGGTGGTGAAATTGAACGTATGGTACGATGGATCCGTGGTGCACAAGACCAGATAGGCCAAACAAAGCTGATTGTTTCGCAATATTAAAAATATTACGCGAGGAGGTTTTATGGAGGAGAAGCCTTTAAGGGTGGTTCACTACTTGAATCAATTCTTTGGTGGAATAGGAGGAGAAGATAAAGCATCAATAAAACCTCTGATTAAGGAAGGACCTGTTGGGCCTGGAATGGCAATTGAAAAGGTACTCGGAGATAAAGGTAAGGTAGTTGCAACTGTTATAGCAGGAGATAATTATTTTGTCGAAAATCCTGACAAAGCGATTGAGGAGATTATTAATCTAATTTTCCCATATAAACCACAGGCCCTGATTGCAGGCCCTGCCTTTAATGCAGGCCGTTATGGAATTGCGTGCGGTGCCTTGTGCGAAGCGGTTAAAAAAAGATTATCTATTCCCTGTGTAACAGGAATGTATAAGGAAAATCCAGGCTTAGACCTTTACAGGCGAGAAGTATATATCATAGAATCAGAGGAATCCATAAGAGGTATGTCTGGTGCTATTTCTAATATGGTAAAGCTTATATTAAAACTTTCCAATAATCAAAAACCAGCAAAGCCATCAGAGGACGGCTATTTCCCTCAAGGCTACCTTGTAAATGAAGTATCTGAAGCCAGTGCTGCAAAAAGGGTAGTCTCTATGCTTTTAGCTAAGATAGAAGGGAAACCTTTTCAATCCGAAGTTCCTCGACCAAAGTACGATCGTGTCCCTAAGGCCTCAGGCATAAAAGACCTGGGCCGAGCAACTATAGCCCTTGTTACTGATGGAGGCCTGGTTCCAAAAGGAAATCCTGATTTAATAGAGGCTGAAAGGGCGACACGATTTGGTGTTTATAGCATAAAAGGAATCGATTCTCTAAACCCAGGGGATTATGAAGTAAGTCATGGTGGATATACACCTGTCTTTATCCTTAAGGATCCTAACCGACTTGTCCCTGTTGATGTTATGAGAGATCTTGAAAGGGAAGGCAAGATTGGTAAACTTCACGAAAAATTCTATTCCACAGCAGGATGTGCAAGCATTATTGAGAATGTGCGTAAAATGGGTAAGCAAATAGCAGAACAGCTTAAATCTGAAGGGGTATCAGGTGTAATATTAACATCAACCTGAGGAACCAGTACACGCTGCGGTGCAGCCTTAGCGAAGGAATTAGAAAGAGCTGGATTACCTACAGCACATATTTGCTCAATTACATCTGTAGCCAAAATGGTTGGGTCAAATAGGATTATCCCTGTATCAAGTATAGTTCATCCATTAGGAAATATTGATTTAGATCAAAAGGCGGAAAAAGAGTTTCGTAGAAGAGTTATAGAAAATGCACTTGAGTCTTTGAGAAACTAACTCTGAAAATCAGGCCCCAAACTTCTTCAATCTTAATCCATTTGCTAACATTAGAGGAATCACATTTATTGCTGAAAATCTTCCAAGCCCTCCGCTTTTGCACTCTCTCTCAGTAAAACGCCTCAATCGATCTGGTCTTACAAATTTTGAATGAAGGAGAATCGGATTGGGATGCCAACTATGGGCCTTAAGTAATGAGGGAGTAGAGTGATCTCCAGTGACTACCAATACATCGGGTTTTAATTTTAAGATTGAGGGAATCACCTTATCTATCTCTTCAATAGTTTTTACTTTAAGCCTAAAATCTCCATCCTCTCCAGCCATATCAGGTTTTTTAAAATGTATATAAAAGAAGTCGTATTGATTGAAATGTTTTTTTAGAGTTTCAACTTCTTGCCTGGGAGTATGGCCTGTTTCAAGAATATCCATCCCAACCAGCCTTGCCAACCCTTTATACATTGGATAGGTGGCAATTGCTGCTGCCCTTAGTTTGTATCTTTCTGAAAATCCAGGGATATTTGGAACTTTTGAAAATCCTCTAAGTAAAATAGTATTTGCAGGGTGGTATGGTTTAAGGACTTCGGTTGCCCTTTTTAAAAAAAGATTTATAATATCTGCAGTCCTTTTAGAATCCTTGGTGAGATTTTTAGTCTCCTTTGCATGTAGTCCATCCTTTTGTGGATCGGCATCTGTTAGTTCATCACTTAATCCTTCACCCCTGAATACGATTACAAACCTATGTTCCATCCCAGGATAAATGAAAATCTTTACGCCTTCAAGTTCCCTTATCTTATCCTGGAGGAACTGGCAAATCTCTTTATTCTTCTCTGTGGATATTCTCCCTGCTCTTCTATCTACAATTATTCCCCTCTCATCAATAGTTGCAAAATTGCCTCGCGCTGCTAAATCATCCTTTGAAAGCTCTATACCTATTCCAAAAGCCTCCATTACACCTCTTCCTATCTCAAATCTTAATGGATCATAACCAAATAGAGCCAGATGCGATGGACCACTACCAGGCGTAATCCCATAAGAAACAGGATCTATAAGCCCACAGCAGGACCTATATGCAAGACGATCAAGATTTGGTATCCTTGCTGCCTCTAATTCAGTCTTTCCATTAACAGGTAGACCACCCATCCCATCTATTACAACCATCACCAATTTTGAGTTATTTTGGTCAATTAAAGAATGCATTATCTCTTCACTTAACATGATTAGCTCCTATCCTTTTTCCCATACTTTTCGTAGTATACAAATTCTGAAATCTCCTTTCTCTTAGGAGTAACGCCTTCCATAGCAGGATATCCCACTGGGGTCATTGCAATGACTTCAACATCGGGTGAAACCCCGAGTATAGCCTCAACCCTCTTATGGTCAAATGCTCCAATTATCACGGTACCCAATCCAAGTGAATGTGCAACTAAACAGAGATTTTGCATTGCAAGACCTGTATCAAACATTAACCAGTCCCCTTTAACGGTTGCAGGCTCACCCCTTCTAAAACCAGCTATACCCTTTCTCCCACAAAGAACAATCAGGATTGGAGCATCAATCACTGAAGATGTTGCAGGATTTCCTGTGGATAAGGTTTGGGCGATCTGTGATCTTATCTCTTTATCCCTTACGATTATAACCTCCCAACATTGTGTATTTGCCCAGGATGGTGCCCATCTCACGGCCTCCATAAGTTTTACTATAACTTCATCAGAGATAGGATCACTCTTATATTTTCTTATACTTCGCCTTCCCTTTATTACCTCCATGATATCCATATATAACTTCCTCCTTAATATTTTTGGCACTAATTATAATTTAAAAATAAATTTTTTAAAAGCTTCCAAATATGGAATAACACCTCACCTGAACCCAAAGTGATCTTTAGAATTATCATTCCGATCAAAGCGAGGAATCTATGAGATTGCCAAGGCCTTAGGGCTCGCAATGACTTCATAGTATAGCCATCCACCCTTTGGGTGCTCGCAACGACTGATAAAAAAGGCTATTTTTTAAACTTTACCTCCTCAGGCTTTCAAGAACTTTTCAAAACTATCATTCATTAAAAATTTTTATTGCCCTTATATTTAAAAATTTATAAAATATATTAAAACCCATAGAAAGGAGAGCAAATGAGGGTAAAAGATATAATGACAAGAAATCCAATAACAATTGAGAGTGAAACCCTGCTTATGGATGCAAGAAAGATTATGCGAGAAAATAATATCCGAAGACTTCCTGTTGTGGATCATGGAAAGCTTGTTGGAATTATAACCTTACATGATATTATAGAGGCCTCTCCTTCTAATGCAACTTCATTGACCATGTATGAGTTAAACTACATTATTTCTAAAATGAAAGTGAAGGAGGTGATGAAAAAGGATCCAGTAGTCCTTACTCCTGACACAACCTTTGAGGAGGCCCTGAGGATTGGACAGGAAAAGAAGATAGGCTCTTTTCCTATAGTGGATCATGGTAGATTAGTAGGAATATTAACAGAGTCTGATGTCGTCCGACTATTAATAAATGCCCTGGGTATAAGACATGAGGGTTCAAGAATTACAATAGATGGTTTAAACGACGATGATTTCAAAAAGATCTCATCAATTGTCCACCAACATGATATCATCCTTCTCAGTATGATTTCATGGTTCAGGGAAGAAAAGAATAGCTGGTTAGTTGTCCTTAGATTTAAAAAGAAGGACGTAGATGGGATCGTTAAAGAATTCAGAAAGGCTGGATTAGAAGTTACTCATGTTGAATAAAAAAGAAGGGAGGGATTTTAATGATTAAAAAGATATCTATCTATCCTGAGAAATGCACTGGCTGTAGACTCTGTGAACTTGGCTGCTCGTTTATAAAGACTGGAGAGTTTAATCCAAATTATTCAAGGGTCAGGGTTTCCATTTTCGGTGAAGATGCATTTTATACTCCAATCCTTTGTACACAATGTGACGAGGCATGGTGTCTTAAGGCGTGTCCAAGTGGGGCCATATATAGGGATTTTGGACTTAAGGTTGTAAAGGTAAATAAAGATAAATGTGTTGGCTGTCGTATGTGTACAATGGCCTGTCCATTTGGAACAATAACATATTATGAACCAGAAGGGAAAGCTATTAAATGTGATGAATGTGATGGGCAACCCGAGTGTGTAATCTTCTGTCCAACAGGGGCAATCGTTTATGAAGAAGAGTCAACCCCAACCAGACGGAAGAGGACAGAGACCGCTAAAAAGATAGAATCCTCTTCAAAGGAGGTGCAACCATGAATGGGTGGATTGGAAAGATATTAAGAGTTAATCTTACAAATGGCGAATTCAAGGTTGAAGATCTTGATAAAAACCTTGCTATTAAATTTTTAGGCGGAAGGGGATTAGGATCTAAGATCCTTTACGACGAAATCGACCCCAGAATAGATCCCCTTGGACCTGAAAATAAATTGATCTTAGCAACAGGCCCCCTCACAGGGACAAGTGCATCTGCAGCAGGAAGATATATGGCAATCACAAAATCTCCATTAACTGGAACTATAGCATGCTCAAATTCTGGAGGGCACTTTGGTCCTGAACTTAAATTTTCTGGTTTTGATATGATAATTATAGAAGGAAAGGCTAAGGAGCCTGTATACCTCTATATTGAGGATGGAGCTATAGAGATTAGGGATGCAAAATCCATCTGGGGAAAGACAACCCATGAAGCTACAGATCAAATTCATGAAGAAACCGACATAGATTCAAAAATTGCCTGTATTGGTCCTGGTGGAGAAAGACTTGTAAGGTTTGCATGCATTGTTAATGATAAACACAGGGCTGCTGGACGTTCAGGCGTTGGAGCTGTAATGGGCTCTAAAAATTTAAAGGCAGTGGCAGTAAGAGGCTCGGGTAGCATAAAGGTTGCTGACAAGGAGGCATTTAGAAAAATAACAGTTGAATGCTTTAAAAAGGTGAAGTCAAATCCCGTTACATCTAAAGGATTACCTTCCTATGGGACAGCAGTGCTTGTAAATATTATCAATGCAAGTGGCATATTTCCGGCTCGAAACTTTCAGGATTCGGTCTTTGAGGGAGCTGAAAAGATAAGTGGAGAGGCGATTGCGGATCGTATTCTTATAAGAAACCGAGCATGTTTCTCCTGTCCGATTGGATGCGGTAGGGTGGTCAGGGTAAAAAACCCAAAATATGAATGTATGAGTGAAGGCCCTGAATATGAAAGTGACTGGTCGCTTGGGGCATGCTGTGGTGTTGACAATCTTGATGCTATTGCAAAGGGTAATTTCCTTTGTGATCTTTTAGGTCTTGACCCTATTTCAACAGGGGTTACTATAGCATGTGCAATGGAATTATTCGAAAGAGGAATTATCTCCACTGCTGATACTGGTCGTATACTCCGTTTTGGAGATGAGGATGCAATGCTCGATATGATCAGGGCAATTGGCTATAGGGAAGGATTCGGAGATATACTCGCAGAAGGCTCATACAGGATGGCAGAAAGGTTTGGCCACCCTGAGTATTCGATAAGTGTGAAGAAACAGGAATTTCCTGCCTATGATGCAAGGGGTGCTCAGGGAATGGGACTTCAATATGCCACTTCCAATCGCGGTGCATGCCATGTAAGGGGCTATATGACAGCTCCTGAAATCTTAGGTAGTCCTGTAAAACTCGACCCATTTGACACAAAGGATAAGGCTCAATGGGATAAGACATTTCAAGACCTAACCGCAGTTGTAGATTCTTCGGGTCTATGTTTATTTAACACATTCGCATTCGGTATAGATGAAATCGCTGAATATCTGAAAGCAGCAACAGGCATACAAATAGACAATCAAGAGTTAATGAAAACGGGTGAAAGGATATGGAACTTAGAAAGGCTATTTAATTTGAAGGCAGGCCTGACTTTTAGAGACGATACCCTACCCGAAAGGCTTCTAAAAGAACCAGTAAAAAGTGGTCCTGCTAAAGGAAGGGTGGTAGAATTGGATAGGATGCTTCCCGAATATTATAAACTTCGCGGATGGAATAATGAAGGGGTGCCTACAGAAGAGAAATTAAAAGAGCTTGGATTGATATAGAAAATTATG
>JBBIOI010000119.1:0-10075 GCA_037443425.1 Deltaproteobacteria bacterium | reverse complement strand
TCTTGGATATTCTTTGCCCCTACATATCCCATTCCAGCTTTAAGTCCTCCTATAAGTTGTTGGATACAGAATGATAGAGCGCCTCTGTATGGTACTCTACCTTCAATCCCTTCTGGAACAAGTTTAGTTTCATCAGTATCTCCCTGAAGATATCTATCCCTGCTACCCTCTTTCTCTTTCATTGCCTCAAGTGAACCCATTCCTCTATAGACCTTATAGCTTCTCCCTTGATAAAGGACAATCTCGCCTGGACTTTCATCCGTACCAGCAAATGCATTTCCTATCATTACAGAATCTGCTCCTGCTGCTATAGCCTTTGTAATGTCCCCTGAGTATTTAATACCACCATCTGCAATTAATGGAACATCATATTTTTGACATACTTCAGCTGTATCCATTATAGCCGATATTTGTGGAATCCCAACACCAGCAACAATTCTTGTTGTGCATATCGATCCTGGCCCGACCCCAACCTTAACGGCATCTGCTCCTGCTTTTATAAGGTCAAGTGCTCCTTCCTTTGTTGCTACATTGCCTCCAATGACTTGGCAATCGGGATAATTCTCCTTAATATCACGAATTGTTTCTAACACATCTTTTGAATGTCCATGGGCTGTATCCACAACAAGTACATCAACCCCAGCCTTGATCAATGCCTCAACCCTTGCCTCTCTATCCTTCCCAGGGCCTATTGCAGCTCCAACCCTTAATCGTCCCAATGAATCTTTACATGAGTTTGGATATTTTCGCATCTTTTCAATATCTTTAATAGTTATCAATCCTTTTAAGTTATTCTGTTCATCTACAACAAGAAGTTTCTCGATCCGATTTTTATGAAGTATCTCTTTAGACTCCTCAAGTGTTGTTCCAACAGGAACTGTGATAAGGTTATCCTTTGTCATCACAGTAGATATCTTTTCATCCAGTCTCTTTTCAAACCGTAAATCTCTATTAGTTAAAATACCTACGAGTTTACCGTCTTTTGTAATAGGTACACCAGAAATCCTGTATTTTTTCATTACCTCTAAGGCCTCATATATCTTTTGGTCAGGATGCATTGTAATGGGATTAAGTATCATTCCACTTTCGGATTTTTTAACCTTATCAACTTCTAAGGCTTGATCCTCTATTGAAAGATTGCGATGTATAATACCAATACCACCCTCTTGTGCCATGCATATAGCTGTCCTTGCTTCTGTTACTGTGTCCATTGCTGCACTAACCAGTGGGATATTTAATCTAATAGTTCTGGTTAGCTGAGTGCTTACATCTACATCCTTTGGTAAGACTTCTGAATATGCCGGTACAAGAAGGACATCATCAAAGGTTAAACATTCTTCAATATTTTTAAAATCTATTCCCATAAATACCCCTCTTAATCTATAAATTTAATATATTTTCATTTTCTATATCAAACGAATCTTCATTTGTCAACTCATCTGGATTGATCTCTCCCTTCGATATTTTAATTTCCCATAAACTTCTCTCTATTGCATTAAATAATCTATTTAAGGTTTCTGGTTTTAAGGCAGAAATTGAAATTCCGTTGTATTTTTTGCAGATGGCCTCTGCCTCTTCTTTACTTACCTTATCTTCTTTATTAAATACCCTTAAAACAGGTATATGATCAAGATCGAGTTTACCCAATATCCTTTCAACAGCCTCAATATGATCTGGAAAACATGGATTACTTATATCAATTAGATGAATTAATATATTTGACTCTTTTAATTCTTCAAAAGTTGGTCTAAATGCACTAATTAAGTCACCTGGTAAATCTTTTAAAATCCCGACAGTATCTGTTATCAATATCTCTTGATAATTTCGATCTGTAAATAAAGAACAAGGAATCCTTAGCCTCCTTGTAGCAGGGTCAAGGGTTGAAAATAACTGGTCTTTTACCAAAAAGTTACTCTTTGTAAGGAGATTGAAAAGTGTAGATTTACCAGCATTTGTATACCCTATAATAGATAAAATTGGAAGTCTCATTTTCTTCCTTCTTGCTCTCCTTTGCTCCCTTCTATTGCTCAATTTTATTAATTCCTTCTCCAGAAGATGAATCCTGTCTTTAATTCTTCGTCTATCGATCTCCAATTTTGTCTCTCCTGGTCCCCGCCCCCCAATTCTCCCTGTTAGACGTGAGAATGCCTGCGTTTTTTTCTTCAGTCTCGGAAGAAGATATTTTAGCTGTGCAAGCTCAACTTGAATCTTTCCTTCTTGCGTATGTGCCCTTTGGGCAAAAATATCAAGTATTAATTGCGTCCAATCAAGAACTCGCAGTTCAGTTTTATCAGTTATTGACGCAATCTGACCGGGAGTGAGGTTCTGATCAAAAATGATTAAATCCACTCCAAGCTGCATGCATTTTATTAATAAGTCCTTCAACTTAGCATCACTTAATAATGTATTAGATGAGATATTCTGCGTTCTTTGAATTATGGATTCAACCACGAAAAGACCATTTGATTCAGCAAGTTCCTTTAACTCTTCTAAAGATCTTTCCAAAGTTTCCCGATCTTTTATCCCAACGCTTATAAGGATTGCCTTTTCTTTAGATCTCTTATTAACAGAAATAGAATCCTGTGTCCTATTAAACTCATCTTCCAGGGATTGAATCCAACTTAAAAAATCTATATCAAGTTCTGCAAATGACCGAGGAGGACAAATCTCCCATGTTTTCTTTTGTGGATTGTCAGGAAGAAGATGAGCTGAATAAATATGTCCTGGTAAACCACCATTTTCAATTGTTAGTGCCACCATCATATCCAATCTTAACATTGCTAAGTCTGTTAAATCTTCTTCATTTAATGGCTCCTCTTGAAGGTGGGTGTGGATGAGCCTCAAACCCCTTAATCTAAAGATACTCGTTCTATACCTTGAGAGATCTGGAATGGATATACTTTTATGATCGCCAACAATTACAAATTCAATCAATCCACGGCGATTCACAAGGATACCAATTTGACGTCTTATCTCATTCGATATCTCTGTAAGTAGGCGTGCAATTTCAATAGTGATGACCTTTTCGGGAGGGATTCTTTTATAATATATCTTCCCGATCCTCTTTATCTGATTCGGTTTTAAGCCGATTATATTTCCGTATATCCTGTTAATCTATTTCATTCCCCCTTTTTAAGAATATTAATATTTATTAAAATTATAGTCAACACTTCATTTTTTTATTATAAGTATCTTTTTTTCTGTGATAAGTTATGTTAGTTATGTTGTATTGACTTATCTTCAATGCTATTCTTATTCCGAAGAATAATTTAATCTCTGCCCTCAACTGCGTCATTCCCGTCAAAACGGGAATCCGAATTGAGGAATCTATGAGATTGCCACGGCCTTCGGGCTCGCAATGACTGATAAATAGAGGTTTTAGTAAAAAATCTTTTAATTTAGGTATGAGTTTGTACAATAGGAATGATAATCCACTTTTTAAGCAAAATGGAGAATGGGATGCTTATTGGCAATGTCGCCGTAAAGAATTTGCCAGATTAGCCATATAACCAAATCACGGGAAAAATTTTTCTTGAAAAAATATCAAACTTAATGTTATAGAGATTTCGTTATGAAAGAAAAGGATGAAATTATAATTCCTACAATCTGTTCATATCATTGTGGTGGCCTCTGCTTTTTAAAGGTACATATCAAGGAAGGGAAGATTGTTAGAATAGAAACTGATGATGGAGAAGAACCACAATTAAGGGCATGTCCAAAAGGTAGGGCACTGAGACAAAGGGTTTATGCACCTGATCGAATCAAATTTCCCTTAAAAAGAACAGGGCAGAGAGGTGAAGGTAAATTTAGCAGGATATCATGGGATGAAGCCCTTGATACGATTGCAGCTGAATTAAGAAGGGTTAAAGATACCTATGGTCCGCAAGCAATCCTTTATAGAGGGGGAGGAGGAAATGTAACACTTCTACAATCAGGTACGCCGATGGCGCGACTTTTGTCTATGTTTGGTGGTTATACAACCACATGGGGATATTACTCATGGGAAGGAGCCACTTTTGCATCTGCAGCAACCTTTGGAACTATCCATGTAGAAAATGCAAGGGAAGATCTTTTAAACTCCAGATTTATTATACTATGGGGCTGTGACCCAGCAACATCCATTCAAGGTACAAATACAATGTGGTACCTGATACAGGCTAAAGAGAAAGGGATTAAAATCGTTTCAGTTGATCCCAGATTTAGTGACTCAACAGCAGTTTTGGCTGACCAGTGGATTCCAATTAGACCATCTACTGATGTAGCCATGCTAATAGCGATGGCATATGTTATTGTAGAAGAAGGGCTTCATGATCAGAAATTTTTAGATCGCTTTACTGTTGGGTTTGATAAATATTGTGATTATCTTTTTGGCAAGACAGATGGAATTGCTAAGACCCCACTTTGGGCTGAGAGGATAACAGGTGTATCAGAAAAAACCATTAAAGATTTAGCACGCCAATATGCAACAATTAAGCCCTCTGCCTTGATTGCCGGGATAGCACCGGGCCGAACATCAATAGGAGAACAATACCATCGGGCGGCAATGACTCTTGCCGTGATGACAGGAAATATTGGAATTCATGGTGGAAATGCAGCGGGTCGATCCCTTGGTTCACAATTTCCCTTCAATCCATTCCCTTTCAAGATGGGACCGCTGATGAGCATTCCTCCAAACAGTATTGAAAAGGATATGCCTGATAGAAAAACTATCCTCAAAAATTATTTACAATGGAGAAGTAGTGCACACATTCATATTTCAAAACTCTCTGATGCAATTCTGAAAGGAAAACAAGGAGGTTATCCATCTGATTATAAGCTTTTTTATGTAGTGAATTGTAATCCTGTGAATCAACTACCAAATACAAGAAAATGGGCAGAGGCGCTAAAAAGACTTGAATTTATGGTTGTTCAAGAACAATTTATGACAGCCACTGCAAGGTTTGCAGATATTGTTCTTCCTACATCTACAATGTTTGAACGAAACGATATAACAGCAGGGGGTAGCCCTCCATTCTATGGTTATTTGTGTAAGATGTTTGAATCATTATATGAATCCAAATCCCAGCTTGATATTGCAACAGAGCTCGCTAAAAGACTCGGGATAAAAGATTTCAATGATAAAACTGATGAAGAATGGATTATAGAATTTGTTAAAGGAACAGATATACCGGATTATGAATCCTTTAAAAAGAATGCCGTATACAGGATAAGATTAAATGAACCCTATGTCCCATTTAAGAAACAGATTGAGGATCCTGAAAATAATCCATTTCCAACACCTTCTGGAAAGATTGAGATATATTCTGAACAGATCGCTGCCATGAATAAATTAGACCTCCCACCTATTCCTAAATATATAGATCCACCTGAAGGGCCTAATGATCCTAAAAGATCTCGGTATCCACTGCAATTAATAAACAAGCATATAAAGAGGAGGGCTCATAGCCAATTCGAAACAATCCCCTGGCTAAAGGAGCTTGAACCTCATGCCCTTGAAATCAATACTGAAGATGCAAGACAGAGAGGGATATCATCAGGTGATCTTGTAAAAGTCTTTAATGATCGTGGCGAAATTATTGTACAAGCACGCGTTACAGAAAGGATAATGCCTGGGGTTGTGTGTTTACCGCAAGGTGCATGGTTTTTACCCGATGAAAAAGGCGTTGATCGTGGTGGCTGCGCAAATACCCTTACTATGGATGAACATTCCCCATGCGGAGCATTTACACCTAATAGTTGTCTTGTTCAAGTTGAAAAGATGGAGTCTTGAAAATGCAGATCGGCTTTTACTTCGATCAGACTCGATGTACTGGATGTCAAGCTTGTGTTGTTGCATGTAAGGACTGGAATAATATACCTCCAGGGCCTGTTAATTGGATAAAAATCGAAACAATTGAGGAAGGCAAATTTCCTAATCTTTTCGTTTCATTTATAATTAAAAAGTGTCATCATTGTATCGATCCTTCATGTCTTAAATCTTGTCCTCAAGGAGCAATATTTAAGAGAGAAGAGGATGGAATTGTTTTGGTTGATCCTAAACTCTGTTTAGGCAAAAATAGATGTGGTCTCTGCTTAGATTCATGCCCATATAAGGCCCCTCAATTCAGGGAAGATAGTGAAGCTTTGATGGAAAAGTGTGATTTTTGTATCGAAAGATGGAAAGAAGGTAAAAAGCCAATATGTGTGATGGGTTGTCCAACAAGGGCCTTAGATGCAGGGCCATTAAAAAATATTGAAACCCTCTATGGCAAAAATAATAATGCTTATGGGTTTAAATATTCTTCCGAAACAAGACCTCCAATAATTTTTAAGCCTAAATGGCCCAAGAACAATCCTTAAGGCAAGTGTTAGCTCAAAGGCTTTTTCACCCTACCTCCACGATCTTAAAAGATTTTTCAGACCTCTCCTTATCTGTTATGATTTAATTTAAATAGAATCTTCTGATCTTCTATCACTTTATCAACAGTTCCTTCCTCTATAAGATACTTTAAGTGGGCAATCGTTTCTCCAAAACCGAACCATTTTTGTGAAACTGGAAATAGATCCCAAGAATCGTAAACAATATCCCATTTCATTTGAGATGCTATCTGATAAGCATCTTTAGGCCCAATCTTTAAAATAGCCTTAATCTCTTCCAATCTCTGATTATGATGCTTTCTTAGTTCATTTACCCTCCCTTTTAAATCTTTAAATATGCTTCTATGACCCGGTAAAACAAGATTAACTTTTAAATCAAAGACCTTATTCAAGCTTGACATGTATTCTTTAAGGGGATTCCATTCATCTGACCAAAGTTGAATTGTAGGGGTTATATCATAGAGTACATGATCACCTGATATAAAAATCTTTTTTTGGGGTTCATAAAGGCATGTATGCCCCTTAGAATGACCTGGAGTGTGTATGCATTTAAATTTGAAATCCCCTACCTTCAGCTCATCTCCGTCATTTATGAAATGAAAAGGTAGATCCCATTTTAATCCAAATTTAAACCCAGGGTGAGATTTAATGGCTAATGTTAATTCATCCTCAGGAAAACCATGAATCCTTGCAAAATCTATAGCATCTTCCCATAATGTAGAGGATTTAAGCCTTTCTGCATCAGGTTTGTTAAAAAAAATTTTATTATCTTCATTTGCTATGGTTGAGATTAAGCCAATATGGTCTGCATGTAAATGGGTAATAAAGAAATCTGACCTTTTTAAATCGATTCCAATTTCACTAAGACCTTTTTCCATTGCAATTAGACATTCTTCTTGATTCCATCCTGTGTCTATAATTAGATTTCTATCACAACCTTTTATAATGTATGAATTTAGTGACTTTAAAGGATTTTTAGGTAACGGAATTTCGATCTTAAAAATGTCTTTGTAAATCTCTTCTATCATGGATTCTTTCCTCTTGATTTATATAACTTCTTTATAAAAAAAATTAAAGACTCAATAGTTAATTATATTGCCAAAAATAAATATTTTCTGTTAAATTAAATTTTAAAATGGCAAACAAGGAATATTTGGATTTAAAGGCAATCTTGCTTTTAATTCTGTTAACAATTTTTTGGGGGTTTAATTATGCTGTTATAAAATATTCAAATCAAGGTCTATCCCCTATATTCACATCCACATTGAGATCTATCATTGCTTCTATATGCGGAATAATCTACTGTTTAAATAGAAAGGAAACCTTATTCCATAGAGGGAGGATGCTCTTTCATGGTCTTATGGTGGGTATCCTCTTTGGATTAGAATTTGCTTGTATCTATTTAGGAATGATTTATACAGATGCAGCACGATCTGTTATATTTGTTTATTTAAGTCCTTTTATAGTTGCAATAGGGGCACATTTTTTTATAAAGGGAGACAGGTTGAATATATTAAAAATCATTGGATTGATTATTGCATTTTCTGGAATATTTGTGGTTTTTGGAGGTAGACCTTCAACCGCAAAACCAACCATGTGGATAGGAGACATCCTCGAAATAATGGCTGCCTTTTTTTGGGGTGCAACAACTATATATATAAAAAGGTTTATGGCTGAAAAAGTCCATCCTATCAACACCTTTATTTACCAGCTATTATTCTCTATCCCAATTCTTTTAATCTTAAGCGCCATTATTGAACCAAGATGGGTTTATCGATTTGACTTTTATATAGCCTCTTCTTTATTTTATCAATCTGTAATAGTAGCGTTTATAAGTTATTTTTTATGGTTTAAACTCATTCATGAATATCCAGTAAGTAGATTATCTTCTTTTACATTTTTTACACCTATATTCGGTGTCTTTTCAGGAATCTTATTTCTTAAAGAAGAGTTAACAACTTCTTTACTAATTGGTTTACCTCTTGTTTCAATCGGTATCTTTTTTGTAAACCAAAGAAAAATTGAAGAGACTGTGTAGGGGTAAAATATGCCAAATGGGATTTTTATTGCACTTTTGGGTTATATATTGGGGTCAATACCCACGGGATTAATCCTTGCAAAACTCTTTTCAAAAATTGATCCACGAAAGACAGGAAGTAAGAATATTGGTGCGACAAATATCTTTCGAACAGCAGGCAAAACACTGGGAATACTTACACTGGTTGGCGATATCCTAAAGGGTGCAATACCAATAGGAGTGGCAATAAAACTGGGTTTAAACCATGAATGGGGTCTCTCAGGCGACGTTTGGATTGCAATTGCAGGACTTTCCCCATTTCTTGGACATGTATTTTCTATATTTCTTGGTTTTAAAGGAGGAAAGGGCGTTGCTACCGCATTAGGTGTATACTTAATTATATCCCCAATAGCCGTACTTTTAGAAATCTTCATATTCTTACTGATTGTTTGGAAATGGAGGTTTGTCTCGCTTGGTTCAATAATCTGTTCCTTAACTATGCCTTTACTGATTTCATTTTTTAGGAGTGACTCTCAATCTTATTTTATTTTGAGCGTAATTATTGCTGCATTAATAATTTATAGACATCAATCTAATATCGTAAGGCTACTTTCAGGAACAGAAAATAAATTGAGATTGAAAAGTTAATTTTTTATCATAGATATTCAAGCCATTCTTTATATTCCGTATTTTTCCCTTTAACAATATCGAAAAAGGTTGTCTGTAATTCTCTTGTTATCGGCCCTGGCTTTCCATCACCAATTATCCTGTCATCAACCTCTCTAATTGGTGTCAATTCTGCAGCGGTTCCAGTAAAGAATGCCTCATGAGCTGTATAAAGTTCATCACGTGTGAATCTCTCTTCTATCAATGGAATATTTTTGGATTTTGCAATCTGGATAACCGAATCTCTTGTTATCCCATTTAGTACAGAGGTAAGCGGAGTTGTCTTTAGAATTCCATTTTTAACAATAAATATATTTTCACCACTTGCCTCTGAAACATAACCCTCTGTGTCGAGCATTAATGCCTCATCATATCCCAATTTTGTTACCTCTCTTTTTGCAAGAACAGAATTTACATAATTCCCACATATCTTAGCCTTTGTCATCATCACATTTACATGGTGCCGAGTAAATGAGGATACTTTAACACGAATTCCCTTCTCTAAGGCTTCATCACCGAGGTATGCCCCCCATGACCAGGTTATTATAGCAACTCTGATTGGGTTGTTTCCCGGATGGACTCCCATCACACCTTCACCAATAAATACAATAGGCCTTATGTAGCCTTCTTTAAGTTTATTAGCCCTGAGGGTCTCTTTGCAGGCCTCTATAATCTCTTTTTTAGAAAATGGAATTGTAAGATCTGCAATCTTTGCAGAATCAAATAATCTATCAATATGTTCTCTTAATCTAAAAATGGCTGATTTACCATCGTAGCAAAGATAGCAACGGATTCCTTCAAAGACGCCTACTCCGTAATGTAGACTATGCGTCAATATATGTACATTTGCTTCATCCCATGGGATAAGTTTACCATCCATCCAGATCTTTTCGAGTTTCTGGACCATAATTTAGACCTCCTAAAAAATTATTCAGTCTTGCGAGACTTGAATAAGTTTAGTAATATCTTTTATCTTATTTTATTAAAATTGTCAAAATTTTTAGGAAGGGATCTTGAAAAGTCATGCGTTAATTA
>JBBIOI010000118.1:0-10236 GCA_037443425.1 Deltaproteobacteria bacterium | reverse complement strand
GAAAATTTCCTCACCTCCAATTCGTAATATGGGAACTATTGGGGGAAACCTGTGCCATGGAGAACCTTCTGCTGATTTTCCTCCTGCTTTGATGGCCTTAGGGGCAAAATTAAAATTGATTTCAATAAAAGGTGAAAGGATCGTACCTATAGATGAGTTTTTTGTGGATTTTTATGAAACTATTTTATTTAGAGATGAGATCCTTATTGAGCTAATTATCCCTAATCTTCCACCAAGAACGGCAGGAACTTATATTAAACTTGATAAAACTCATAATTCGATAGCAATTGTAGGAGTAGCTGCTTTAATAGGAATTGATGAAAAAGAGATTTGTACATATATAGGTGTTGCGCTTGGAGGTGTAGCTCCAACTCCGATAAAAATAAAAAGAGCTGAAGAGATATTATTAGGTAAAAAGGTAGAAGATAGCCTTTTGGAACAGATTGCAAGGGAGGTCCAGGAAATAGTAAACCCTATAACAAATATCTATGCTTCTGACAGTTATAGAAAGGAGATGTCATATATTCTTACTAAAAGGGCTCTAAAAGAATCTTTTAATAATGCCCTTAAAATATAATATAGGGAGGTTAATGAATGCGAAAGTATGATATTCAATTAAATATAAATGATGAATTATTTTCCCTTTCTATTTTTCCACAAAGGACACTACTTGAGGTTCTTCGTGAGGATCTTGGATTGATCGGAACGAAGGAAGGTTGTTCAGAGGGAGAATGTGGAGTCTGCACAGTCCTTGTGGATGGATTGCCAGTTAGGTCATGTTTATTACTGGCTCTGGATGTAAGAGGAAGAAAGATTACAACCATTGAAGGACTTTCAAAAAATGGAGAGATCCATCCCATTCAAAAAGCATTCATTGATGAAGGGGCAATTCAGTGTGGTTTCTGTACACCAGGGATGATTCTATCTGCGAAGGCTATCATTGATAATAATCTATCTCCCACTGAAAACGAAATAAGAATTGGCATATCCGGTAATCTCTGTAGATGCACAGGTTATGTAAAAATCATCAAGGCAATCAAAACAGCAGCAGAAAGAATAAGGAGGGGATTATGAATTATCAATATATTGGTAAATCAATTCCCAAGATAGATTGTTCTCAGAAAGTAACCGGATCAGCTTTATATATTAATGATCTTAGTTTCCCAAATATGTTATGGGGGAAGATTTTAAGAAGTATATTCCCTCATGCGAGAATCCTTAATATTGATAAGAATAAGGCTTTGAAACTCCCAGGTGTAAAGGCAGTGATTACTTTTGAAGATATTCCAGATGGACGTTATGGACCTTTTATTAAAGACGAACCAGTATTAGCCAGAGAAAAGGTTCGATATATTGGAGAACCCGTAGCGGCTGTAGCAGCCATTGATAAAGAAATTGCTGAAGAAGCCATTCAATTGATTGAAGTAGATTATGAAGAGCTTCCAGCGGTTTTTGATCCTTTAGAAGCGATGAAACCAGATGCCCCCTTAATCCATGAAGACTTAAAATCTTACCTCTGTGTATTTCCTGCTATTCAAGAAGGGAATGTATGCTCCCGCACTACTTTCATTGAAGGAGATATTCAAAGAGGCTTTAGAGAATCAGATATTATTGTAGAAGATACTTTTAGGACACATATGCATCATCAATCCTATCTTGAACCTTCGGGTGCGATTGCCATGATTGATCCTTCAGGGAAGATTGTAGTCTATTCGAGTACACAAAGTATTTTTATTACCCAGGCAAGGATTTCTGAATCTCTTAAAATTCCAATGAGTAAGATTAGGGTTATTGCTCCAAATATTGGGGGAGGATTCGGAGGAAAAATTGAGACCAATGTCCAGCCAATCTGTGTGGCTCTGAGCCAAAAGACAGGAAGACCAGTAAAAATCGTTTTAACAAGAGAAGAAGAATTTACTGCATCCCGTCCTCGTCATCCTTGTATTATATGGGGTAAATTGGGAGTGAAGAAAGATGGAACCTTTGTCGCAAAAGAGATGGTAAATGTATTCGATACAGGGGCTTATGCAGATGATGGCCCTGGTGTGACAGGATTTGGATCTCTTATGGCAAGAGGGCCTTATAGAGTACCCCATTTAAAAATCGAGGGGTACTGTGTTTACACAAATAAAGTGAAAACAGGGGCATTTAGAGGTTTTGGAAATCCCCAAACTACATTTGCCTCTGAATCATTAATTGATATGGCTGCCAAAGAGATTGGTATGGATCCATTAGAGGTTCGACTAAAAAATGCCTTAAATCCGGGTGATTATTCAGTAGGTCGTCAACCAATATATAGTGTAGGAATTAAAGAATGTTTAGAAAAAGCAGCTTCTGCAGTTGGATGGAAAGAGAAAAAAGAAGTATATCGTGGGAGGGGAATAGCCTCAATAAATCATATCAGTGGTCTGTTGACCGTTTCTGCCATTGTTCGTATCAATGAGGATGGGACTGTGTCGCTTCATGTGGGAACAATGGATATCGGACAAGGTTCAGATACAATTTTTTCACAGATAGTTGCTGAAGAACTTGGAGTTCCCATAGAAGATATTAATCTCGTCATCAGAGATACAGATGCAACACCTTATACGTGGGCCACAAGCGCAAGTAGACTTACATATACAGGGGGAAATGCAGTAAGACTTGCAGCCATTGATGCCAGAGAGCAGCTACTCGATTTAGCTGCAAAGCAACTTGACGAAAATAAAGAGGACCTTGTGACAAGAGATAAAAGGGTATTTGTTAAATTCTCTCCAGAAAAGGGGATAAGTTTTCAACAGTTAGGAGCATTAAGCTGTTGGGTTAAGGGTGGACCTATTATAGGAAAAAGTTCTTATATGGTTGAGAAACCTCCGTTCGATAGAAGCGGATTTTTTGGCTTTCCATTCGGAACTATGTCAGCATATATATTTGGAGCACAAGCAGTTGAAGTAGAAGTTGATCCTGAGACAGGAAAGGTGAAAGTGATTAAAGGTGCTTCTGCCCACGATGTAGGCCGTGCTATTCATCCTCAGAATGTAGAGGGACAGATTGAAGGTGGTTTTGTTCAAGGCTTAGGATATGCATTTTTTGAAGAAATAGTATTTGATGGAGGCAAAGTTATTAATCCTTCTTTTGCAGATTATAAAATACCAACTTCCATGGATGTTCCACCAATTACACCAATTATTGTAGAGGCATATGATGAAACAGGTCCTTATGGTGCAAAAGGCCTCGGTGAGCCTGGGCTGGTCGGTGTTGCACCAGCAATTGCGAATGCTATATTTGATGCAATAGGTGTAAGAATTAAAGAACTTCCTATTACTCCTGAAAAAATAGTTGATGCCTTAAAAGGAAGAGAGAAGAAAATTCATAAAGAAGAATTTTGGAAAATGAAATAATAAATAAGAATCTTTTAAAGTTGGAAGGAGGTGACAAGGAGGTTTTTATTTTGTCAATAAATTTAATTTAATAAAGGAGGTGTAAAAGTTATGAGAAAAAATTTAATTATAGTTTTTGGTATTATTATTTCTTTATGTTTAGCAAATCCAGGTTTAACTAAAGATAAGATTAGAATCGGCTTCTCAATTTCTTTAACAGGGATTTATGCACCTGCTGCAGAAGGTCAAATGCAAGCATATCAGCTATGGTTGGAAGATGTCAACCGCCGAGGAGGAATTTTTGTGAAAGAATTAAACAAACGTCTACCGGTAGAATTTATTTATTATGATGATGCAAGTTCGACAGATACAGCAGTTAGAGTATATGAAAAATTGATTACAAGTGATAAAGTTGACCTTCTACTTGGGCCTTATGGAACAACCAATCATTTTGCTATTGTTGCTACAATTGAAAAACATAAAGCCCCAGTGGTTGGAAGCACAGCATCATCTATTAAAATTCGGGACCTCGGGGCCAAATATATTTGGTTTCCAACCTCTTGCATACCTGACCGCCAAATGGAAGCATTGGTAGGATTATTGAGTTCTCTAAAGAAAGATATTAAGACAGTCTCCATAATTTATCTTCAAGAGCTTTACCCAAGAGAGAATTTACAATTTCTGGAACCTAAATTAAAAGATGCAGGTTTCGAGGTTATTCTGAAAAAAGATTATCCAATGGGAGTTAAAGATCTTGTTCCATTATTATCTGAAGCCAAAGGAAAACAGCCTGATGGGGCGATTTTCCTATGTTACGCAGCTGACTCATTTGTTATTACAGCCCAAGCAAAAGAGGTAGGCTTTAATCCAAAATTTATTTTCGGGCTTGTAGGTCCTGCTGCTGTTGCTTTTGGACCAAAATTTGGTCCTGATACAGAAGGAATAACCACTATGGGGCATTGGAGTCCAAAGGGGAAATGGCCTGGTGCTAAAGACTTTTTTGATCGTTATTTAGCTAAATGGAAAAAGAGACCAGACTATTTAAACTCAGCCTTAGGTTACATGGCAGGTCAGATATTAGAACAAGCTGTTGAAAAAGCTGGTACACTAAATTGGGAGAAGTTACGTGAAACTATTTCAACACAAGAATTTATGACTATTAATGGTTCTGTCTCCTTCAAAGGGAATGAAAATAGAAAAACACCGAGTATGATTCTACAATGGCAAAAAGGAGAATTGGAGATAGTATGGCCACCTGAAACAGCGACAGCCAAGGTATTATTTCCAAAACCGAGTTGGAAGTAACATCATGGATGAAAGAATTTTACAATTATTGATTACGGGTTTAATTATTGGATCGATATACTCACTAATTGCTGTGGGTCTTAATTTAATATATGGGGCAATGAGACTTTTAAATATAGCTCATGGCGAGATAATTATGGTTGGGGCTTATACTACTTTTTGGCTTTTTACACTTGCTGGTATAAGCCCCATTTTTTCATTAATTTTTTCTGGTTTTTTCACAGCCTTGTTGGGTACGTTAATTAGTTATTTAATTTTTCTCCCTGCTATAAGAAAGACAAAATCTATCGTCACACTGGAATCTAATTCGCTTTTAATCTTTTTTGCACTTTCTATTATTATTCAAAACATCGCATCGCTCCTTTGGAGCGCTGATATTCGTGGTTATTCATATTTAACAAAAGTAATAAAAATTTTAGGTGTTCCTATTATGCTTAACCGTTTTGCTGCATTTATTATTGCTTTGATTATATCTTTGGTTTGTTATCTCTTGCTTCAAAAGACAATGTTAGGGAAAGCAATTCGAGCATTAATTCAAGATCGTGAAATATCTCAACTGGTCGGAATTAATACGAGGAGAATCTATCTTTTTATTTTCATGATTAGTTTCGCTTTGGCAGGTTTAGCAGGGTGTTTAATCAGTATGTTTTATGAGATTAATCCTTTTATGGGACTTCCTTACACGATCACTGCCTTTATAGTAATTGTTCTTGGAGGATTAGGGAATATTATCGGAAGTCTTCTTGGAGGATTTCTTTTAGGATTGATAGAAACTATAGGGGTAAGCGTTACCTCTCCTGGATTCCGATCGATTATCAGCTATGGACTATTTATCACTATTATACTTATTAGACCTAAGGGAATTTTTGGAAAAGGATAATTGGTTTGAGAAATTTGATTATTTTTTTCTTATTATTTATTTTATTTATTCTTATTGTTCTACCTTTTTATTCTTCTGACTATTTTATATCTGTTATTTTAAATATTCTAATGTGGATTGCACTTACGGAATCATGGATCATACTTTCAGGTTTTACTGGATATATATCACTTGGTCATGCGGGATTCTTTGGTTTGGGTGCTTATTTAATGGCATTACTGTGGAAAAAGATACCATTTTTTCTCATTTTACCCTTAGGTGGATTTTTAAGTATGATTTTAGCCCTTGGAATTGGATTCCCGTGTCTGAGAATTCGAGGTCCTTATTTTGTAATACTAACCCTTGGGCTAAGTGAATTTATAAAATATATTTTCATTAATTGGGAGGTAAATATCAGTGGAACTGTTGGAAGAATATTATTGGGAGCGCCTGATATACACACATTCTATTATTCTATGCTTTTCGTTACAGCCTTAGCAGTTATAGTTTCTTGGAAGATTCGGAATTCTCGATTTGGAATGGGACTATTAAGCATTAAAGAAGATGAAGAAGCAGCAGAATCATTAGGAATTAATACAAGTTTTTACAAATGGTTAGCCTTTGGCATTAGTGCTTTTTTTCCTGGAGTAGTTGGATCAATTATGGCTCTTCGATGGACCTATATAGATCCTTATACCGTTTTTAATCCTGTCCTTTCTTTTCAAGTTATAGTTATTGCCTTTTTAGGAGGTGTCACAGAAATAAAGGGTCCAATCTTGGGAGCTATCCTTTTAACTCTTATTTCAGAATTTTTATGGGCAAAGTATCCCTATTACTACATGGTTATTTTAGGAATTATTATGATTATTTTAGTCTATTTTATCCCTTCTGGAATTTTATATCATTTAAATAGATTGATTAAATTTTTACCGATTAGAGATTGATTATGGGTATCTTAGTAGGGGAGAAGATTTCAAAGAGATTCGGGGGAGTAAATGCACTTAATCAAATTGATTTTGAGATCTACCAAAACGAGATTGTTGGGCTTATAGGACCTAATGGGGCAGGGAAAACGACATTATTCAATGTAATTAGTGGAATGTATTCTCCAAACTCTGGGAAAATTTACTTTGAAGGTCTCGATATTACAGGGCTAAAACCTCATATCATTTGTCGTCTTGGAGTAACACGTACCTTTCAAATTGTTAGACCTTTTCTTCATATGTCAGTATTAGAAAATGTAAAAGTCGGATTTCTATTTGGTAGAGAAAGAATAAAATCTCTGATTAAGGCTGAAAAAGAGGCCTTTAAGATAGTTGAATTCGTAGGGCTTAAGGAAAAGGTTCATTTTCCAGCTCATGCATTAACTATCGCTGATAGGAAACGATTAGAAATTGCCAGGGCATTGGCCACTAAACCAAAGATACTTTTATTAGATGAAGTTTTAGCTGGTTTAACTCCAGCAGAGATTCATCAAGCAATGAACCTTATAGAATCTATAAGAAATGAATTAGGTATTACAATTTTTATGATAGAACATGTGATAAAGGCAATCGTTGGATTATCTAATCGAATTATTGTTCTGCATTATGGAGAAAAAATCGCAGAAGGAACTGTAAATGAAATTTCAACAAATCCTAAAGTTATTGAGGCATATTTAGGAAAAGAAGTTCAGATTTAATTTTATAATAAAAAATATAATTTTTTATGCTTAAAGTCCAATCAATATCTGTATTTCACGATGAAGTTCAAGCTCTATGGGACATTACATTTGATGTCAAACAAGGCTCGATATCAGCTTTAGTTGGGTCAAATGGTGCGGGTAAGACTACTTTACTTTCGACTATAGCTGGTTTATTAGCACCTAAAAAGGGAGATGTTATTTTTAAGGGAATAAATTTAAAAAATTATGAGCCTTATGAACGTGTAGAATTAGGAATTTCTCTTATTCCCGAAGGGAGACATGTTTTTCCTTTTTTGACTGTTCAAGAAAACTTAGAGATAGGTGCCTATTCAAAAAGATCAAGATCTAAATTATTAGAGAACCTAAAATGGATATATGAACTTTTTCCTATTTTATTTGAAAGAAGAAGACAAATGGCAGGAACGCTCTCAGGAGGAGAGCAACAGATGCTGGCTATAGGACGTGGGTTAATGTCGAGTCCCGAATTAATTATGCTTGATGAACCTTCATTGGGTTTAGCACCGCTTATCGTTCTCAAGATATTTGAGATCATTCAAGAAATCAATAGAAATGGTTTAACCATTCTTCTGGTGGAACAGAATGTTCAACTTACTCTTCGTATTACTAAATGGGCTTACGTGTTAGAGATTGGTAGGATTGTATTACAAGATGAGGGACTAAAATTACTTAATAACGAATATATTAAAAAAGTTTATTTAGGACTATCTTAAGATATTATATTAATGAGGAGGTGTTGTTTATGAGGTTAAAGATTATTATTCAACTTATTATCACTTTTATGTTTATTTTTGGACTCTGTCCTATGGCTATTTCCCAAAAAGAAATACCTAAAGAGAAAATCAGAATAGGATTTTCTATGGCTTTAACAGGAATCTATGCCCCTGGAGCAGAGAGCCAAATGAATGCTTACCTTCTTTGGTACGAAGAGATTAACAAGAGGGGGGGTATCTTTGTTAAGGAATGGAATAAGAAACTTCCAGTTGAATTAGTCTATTATGATGATCAAAGCCAGCCTGATGTTGCTGTTAGAATTTATGAAAAGCTCATTACCCAAGATAAAGTTGATCTTATTATGAGCCCTTGGGGTACAACTATTCATTTTGCTATAGCACCTTTATCCGAAAAATATAAGATCCCTCTAATTGGAACTACAGCCGCATCTGTAAAATTGAGAGATCTTAAAGGTTCTTATTTTTGGTTTATTACTGCTTGTATTCCAGACCGACAAATGAAATCTTTTGTAGAAATGTTAAAAGCTAAGGATATTAAAACAGCCTCTATTTTATATCTTCAAGAACTATTTCCCCGGGAAAACCTTCAATTTCTCGAACCTGCTCTGAAAGATGCAGGGATTAAAGTATTAATCAAAAAAGACTATCCCATGGGAGTAAAAGACTTGATACCTCTTCTAACCGAGACGAAGGCGAAAAATGCTGATGCACTTATAGCTCTGACTTATCCTGCCGACTCTTTTTTGTTAACCGCGCAGGCTAAAGAGGTGGATCTTAATCCCAAATTGTTCATGCAATTGGTAGGGCCAGCAATAATAGGTTTTTATGAGAAATTTGGACCTTCCACTGAGGGATTGATTACCCAAGGCCATTGGAGCCCTAAGGGGAAATGGCCGGGGGCGAGGGAATTTTTTGAAAATTATAAAGCGCGATGGAAGAAGAAGCCTGATTATCTTGATTCTTCTTTAGCTTATATTGGATGTCAGATTTTGGAGCAGGCGATAGAAAAGGCAGGAACTTTAAAAAGAGATGAGATAAGAAAAATTATTTCTTATGAAGAGTTCATTACCATTAATGGTCCTATAAAATTTACAGGAGTTGAAAATTTAAAGACTCCCAGTATGTGGCTTCAATGGCAAAAAGGAGAATTGGAGATTATATGGCCACCTGAAATGGCTACATCAAATCTCATTTTTCCGAAACCAAAATGGCATTAAAATAAATTTAAATTTCTTTTTGCATTAATTCTTATGGCTAAAATTAAGATGATTTGTCCTTATTCAAATCGCTTGTGTTTCGAATGTCCCACTTTTCGTGGTCGACATTATTATCTCTGTTTTTGCAAACAATATAAAGGTTATCTTGGAAATAAGGAAGACGAGGTGAAAGGAAAAGAAAAAGAAAAAAATAAAGATAAAATTAATAATCCATTTAGAAAATATTAAAATTTTTGGAATTAAAAAATTAAAACTATTTTAAGGAGAAATGGTTATGGGTTTTTCTAATATTTTTTCTAAGGGGAAGATTGGGAAATATGAGACTATAAATCGAGTGAAATGGGCAGCGTGTTGTGTATCGAACTTTAACAACAGGGATGGATCGTACAGCGAAAGGGAGTATGCGCGTGATAGAGTAATTGCAAATATGGGCTGTGGTATTATTACGAATCAAGGTGCCTATCCAGATAAGATCGGTCTTGGTAAGGCATACTCAAGCCAGATCAGTATAAACGATGATAAATATATCCCCGGGCTAAAAAAGGTTGCAGATATATTTCATGGCAATGGTGCAATAGCAATACAACAAATACTTCATGGTGGTAGATATGGAGGGATAGACTTAGATTATTGTGTTCAGCCATCTCCTGTTGAGCAGACATTAAAACATTTTCGCACACCTCATGAAATGAGCGTGGAGCAGATTTATGAAACGATCCGTGACCACGCTGAGGCATCACTAAGGGCAAAGAAGGCTGGGTTTGAAGGAGTTGAGATTACAAGCTTTATGGGATATCTTCTATCTAACTTTCTCTCTCCTTTCACAAATAGGCGAAATGATGAATGGGGCGGCTCTGCGGAGAATAGGGGCAGATTCATGGTTGAGATAATAAAGGCAATAAAAAAGCTATGTGGCGATGATTTTATCCTTTCCATAAGACTTAATGGAACAGAGCTCATGGACGAGTATGGCGGTAATAGCGATGAGGAATGCCTCTTATTTATGGAAATGGCAGAGGATTCGGGTGCTGACATTATCAGTATTGTAATAGGCTGGCAT
>JBBIOI010000117.1:0-10288 GCA_037443425.1 Deltaproteobacteria bacterium | reverse complement strand
AACCGGTACAGGCTGGAGTAATATATGGGCAGCCTGGCCTTCTCAGTATTCAAAGGTACATGTAGGAGACTTCAATGGAGATGGAAAAGCAGATATACTGACGGTTAACCCATCCGGTGGAGCAGTCCTGAGGCAGTCAGCTGGAGGAGTTGGAGCGTGGACAGGGTGGACAAATATATGGGCAGCCTGGCCTTCTCAGTATTCAAAGGTATATGTAGGAGACTTCAATGGGGATGGTAGATCTGACATACTCACAAGGGATCCTATAACAGGAAATGCTGTATTAAGAATCTCTCAAGTAACAGGTGGCAACTGGTCAGGTTGGCAAAATAAATGGTCACCATGGCCTTCATCACAGACAGAGGTATATGTGGGGGACTTCAATGGAGACGGAAAGGATGACATACTAACGAAAGAACCTGCAACGGGTGGGGCAGTAATGAGAGTTTCAACTGGAGGCGCAGGTACCTGGACAGGCTGGAGCAATGTATGGGCAGCATGGCCATCTATTTATTCACTTGTCTATCCAGGGGATTTTGGTGGTACTTCAGCTCATGACATACTGACCGTGAATCCAATAGGTGGAGCTGTTTTAAGGCAATCTATAGTGTCAGGTGGAAACTGGGCAGGGTGGCAGAACTACTGGGCAGGTTGGTAGAAATAAAGAGACTGTAAAAATTTTAAAGACTGTTTGTGGCATGTGGTGAATATGATTGGTGATTGTTTTAAGGCCTATGATGTAAGGGGAAAGGTTCCTGATGAACTGAATGAGGATATTGCCTATCGGATAGGTCGCGGTTATGCTGAACTTATCAGGCCAAAGAAGGTTATTGTCGGGCGTGACATAAGACCAACGAGCGAACCCCTTTCGAGGGCACTTTCTGATGGATTAATGGATGGCGGTGTAGATGTCTTTGACATTGGTCTGTGCGGAACCGAAGAGGTTTATTTTTCAGTCTTTCATATGGGCATGGATGGCGGAATAATGGTAACGGCAAGTCATAACCCTTCTAATTATAATGGCATGAAGTTTGTTAGGGAAGATGCAAGACCAATAAGTGGCGACAGCGGGTTAGCAACATTGAAGGAACTCGTTATTAATAATGCCTTCCGCGCTGATAACAAAAAGGGCAGGCTATACAGTCTAAATCTCAGGAAGGAATATGTAGGTCACATTCTCAGTTATATCGATATAGGGCAACTAAGACCTTTAAGGATAGTAGTTAATCCTGGCAATGGCTGTGCGGGTCCTGTTATTGATATGCTCGAACCTCTCTTACCCTTTGAATTCATAAAGGTTGATTATTTGCCTGATGGCATGTTTCCTAATGGCATACCTAATCCACTTCTCCCTGAGAATAGAGGGAAAACCTCGGAGGCGGTTATACATCATAATGCCGATCTTGGCATTGCCTGGGATGGCGATTTTGATAGGTGCTTTTTCTATGATGAAAAAGGCAATTTCATTGAGGGATACTATATCATTGGCCTCATAGCCTCCTCTCTCCTTAAGAAAGAACCTGGTGCAAAAATCATCCATGACCCGAGACTGACATGGAACACGGTAGACATTGTTAAGGGCTCTGGAGGAATACCCGTGATGTCCAGGACAGGGCATGCCTTTATTAAAGAGAGGATGAGGATGGAAAATGCTGTTTATGGAGGTGAGATGAGTGGTCATCATTATTTCAGAGAATTTGCCTTTTGTGACAGTGGCATGATCCCCTGGCTCCTGGTTGTTGACTTGATGTCTAAAACAGGAAGGCCCCTTTCTGAACTTGTAGGGGAAAGGATAAGCCTCTATCCAGTAAGTGGGGAGATAAACAGGAGGGTTCAAGCCCCAGATCCTGTCATAAAGAGTATAGAGAATAGATTCAGAGAAGGTGCTATCTGCATTGACTATACCGACGGTCTCAGTATGGATTTTCCAGAGTGGCGGTTCAATCTCCGATGCTCCAATACAGAACCTCTTCTTAGATTAAATGTTGAATCACGAGGCAATAGGAGATTAATGGAGGAGAAAACAAAAGAAATCCTTGATATGATAAAATAAGTTCGTGAATGTTTTTGGGTGAGATGAAAGAGGAGAAATGAAAGAGGAACTGTTGTGGACAGGGGAGAGATTTATTCCTTGGATGGAATTAGGAGAGATTCACTATGAACATCTTCATAGATATGCCTTTGCAGCTCAATTTGTAAAAGGTAGGAGGGTTCTTGATCTTGCATGTGGAGAAGGATATGGAAGTAAAATACTCTCTTCAAATGCTGCGCATGTTGTCGGGATTGACATAGATAAGGCAACTATTGAGCATGCCAGGAAGAAATATACCAAGAAAAATCTCGAATTCATGGTAGGCTCAATGATGGATATTCCTGTAAAGGATAATAACCAGTTCGATGTAATTGTCTGTTTTGAAGCAATAGAGCATATTAAGGAACAGGAGATGTTACTCAATGAAGTAAAGAGATTGCTCAAGAAAGATGGCCTATTTATAGTCTCTACACCTGATAAAAGATATTTTGAGGAAAAAATAAAAGATAAAAGAGAATTTCATGTAAAGGAGTTATATTTTGATGAGTTTAAAGAACTTCTTAATCGCTATTTTAAAAATATTGCTTTTTATGGTCAGCATCTTTATCTATCGTCCATTATATGGTCTCTGGATAGACTCGCAACGACAAGCTATACAGAGTTTATCATTGAACAGAGGGATAACGAATTTTATTTATCACAAAGAAAAGAAAAAATTCCTGTATTTCTTATTGCTGTTGCATCAGATTTAAAAATCAACATTAGCAATTCTAATAGTTTTCTGATAGAGAGAGAAAATAATCTATTAAATAAAAAAGATATGATTATTTCAGATATTTCTAAGAAGGATGACTACATAGAGAGTCTCAGAGGTGCGATAGAGGAGAAGGACAGAAATCTGAAAGCAGTTTATGGTGAGCTGGAGGAGAGGGACAGACGCATAAAGAGTCTTGAGGAAATAGTAGAAGAAAAAAGGAATACATTACAGAAACTGTATGTTCTTATAGAAGAAAAAAATAAGTCAGAGAATACTCTTAAGTTGTTATTAGATCAAAGACAGGAGGAGATAGAAAGACTGAGTAAAGAACTTTGCGATTTGAAAAACATCGCTGTCTTCAAGGTGGCCTCTAAGATGGGATTGATAAAGACCCGTTAAAGAATATCTGACCCTTTTACAATAAATGAAGGATTCTTTAAACTTTTTTTATTATATGTCAGAGGATTTCTGGTGGCAAAATCCACTACTTTCCCGCCTGCCTCTTCCACTATCACCTGTCCCGCTGCTGTGTCCCATTCCATGGTTGTACCGATTCTCGGATAAATATCGGCTTTCCCCGCGGCTACCAGACAGAATTTTAATGAACTCCCAGTAGAAATTCTCTCTTTGATATTTAATTTGTTCAGATACTCCTCTAACTCCTGATGGGGATGAAGATCTGCTTACAACTGCCCTTAAACCTTTATCATCTGACTTTCCGTTTACTCTGATATTCTGAGGATTCTCATCTGCAACTAATTTGAAAGCCCCCTTTCCTCTTTTTGCAAAGTATAGAATATTCTTTGCCGGTGCATAGATAACACCAAGAACAGGTTTATTGCCTTGAATCAAGGATATGTTAACTGTAAATTCATCATTTCTTTTTATAAATTCCTTGGTACCATCAAGGGGGTCTATAAGCCAGAAGTATTGCCAGTTTTTTCTTATCTCATAAGAGATATCCTTCCCTTCTTCTGAAAGAACAGGTATGGCTGGATATATATTTTTGAGCCTTTTAGAAATTATCTCATGAGAAAGGTGATCCGCATTTGTTAGTGGAGAGTTATCAATTTTATTTTTTACGGTAAAAGAAGTCCTGTAAACTTCCAGAATCCTTTCTCCAGCCTCTTTTGCTATCTGGATAATATCCCCGATGTCTACTCTACTTAGTAGGTCAAAAATAAAGCCCTTTGATGAGAGAAAATCGAGAATTCTCATAATAATATCTTCTGGAGAAGTCAAAGAGATATCAAAAAAGAGGTCCGCGTAAAGTGGTGGTTCATAGGGGTCATCCACTCCGGTAAATCCCTTAATCTCTCCTCTCTTTGCCTTTGCATACATTCCCTTTGTATCCCTTCTTTCGCAGATCTCAAGTGGGGTGTTTAGATAGACCAGCATAAAACGATCCTCTCCAATCATATCCCTTACAAGTTTACGGGCTGATTCGTAAGGACTTACAAGGGCACAAATAACTATCGAGTTATTTTTAATATATTCTAAAGCAATTCGGCCTACACGAAGGTTGTTGGTGATACGATCTTCCTTGCTAAATCCTAAACCATTTGAGATACTGTTCCGAACCGCATCTCCATCAAGAAGCATGACATTCTGGCCGAGCCCTCTTAACTTCTCCGCCAGGATAGCCGATAATGTCGTTTTACCAGAGCATGGCAATCCAGTGAACCACACACAAAGTCCTTTAGAGGTCATATCCAAACTCATTTAACAGGTCTCCCATTATAGAGTGCATTATCTCTTTTTCCTCTTCTGTAAAGGTTTCTCTCCATCCACCCGGCTTTGCCTTTCTCGCAACCTTTCCTTTACCTTTTTCATCTTCTGGTATGTTTTCAAAGCTATATCTGCTGACAAGAACCTCCAGTTCTTCATCCGTTATAGGGATTTCTAAAAAGTCATATATCTTCTTTAGTTGTTTCATGGTCTCGTATCTTAAATCTTCATATTTTATAAGAAGACGTCTGCTTGGGTCATGCTTTTCATATGCGGCTCGCACCGTTTCAGTGAGTTTCCGCCAGATGTTTGATTCACTTATAATTATCCATCCTCGTCTTTGTGGGGTTAATGGAGGTGGTTGAATCCATTTTTTTACCCAGGAATCCGTGCGATATAGATCGATCTTTGAGTCGACGATATCCCTGCCGTCACGCAAGAGAAAGATTAGTTTTGAATTTGGAACTATTTGTAAAATAATATCAGCAGACAGGCTCCCGTTAGGCTCTTTTATGACAATCTTTTTATCCAATGATTCAGGAAACTGGCAGTATATTCTGTGCAAAATCATCTTCTTTAAAAAAAATATCCATACATCCCTGTATGCGTTACAGAAAATGTAATCAGGCTCCTGACCATGTACATCAATTGTCCTTCGCAGTTCTATCAGATTTCCATTTTTGGGAGGGTTAAGCATATGCCACACATCAGTCTCGAGGATTGAAAGATGGGCACCTATCAAGGGTTCATTAATAGATATTATGTTGTGGTGGCATAATAGTTGTGTCCCCAACCAAGAACTTCCGCTTCTTGGGGAACCAAAAATCCAGGTTATATTTCTTTCTATTTGACGCTCTTCCTGTTCAGATAAGGTTTTCAGATTAATTAATGCCCTGGCACGGTGAGCATCCATTATATCATCATAATCTTCCTCAAGTGAGTTGCTGACCTTTATGAGATTTAATTTTTCGATCTCTGTAACACTGCCTGCCCACTCCGACTCAATCGCTATCTCGGTATTTATACGATACGCTATAACAGCGGATTTTGCATTTTCAGGAGCTTCAGCAACTATGGTATATTTTACTGGCCTACCTGAAAAATCATTCAGCCATCTTATTCTTCTTACGATTTCCTTTCCGTTACTATCAATCATTATGATTGCAAGATAAGCAGAACATGGTTTCCCCATACTTCCCAACACGTCTGACGATACAAGGTATTTTTGTCCAGGCAAAACAGGAATTTCATTAGAGTTTTGAGCAAAAATTTGGTCTTTTGTAAGTTGAATCTTAACCATGTGTATTTTTAAACCTCCGAAGATGTGACAGATTTCTAAGGTCGACAATAGGATCATCAAATATAATATCATTCAGTAAATTGAGGAATTCCTGATGTTCCGGATGATCAGATGAAAAAATATTGGCCTTTTTAAATTCCTCATCAGATTGTGCATAAACACCATTTCTTAATAGCTGACTGAACCCGACATAGTCACATCTAAGGCTTTTTCCTAATTGTATAAATTCTTTCATCTCTCTGAAGTTACAGGCCTGAACAACGAATAGTATTCCAAAGTTCTGGAATTCTCCATTTTTTCTGAGTCTTGAAATGAATTCAAGATTCTTCATAACCGTCTCAAAATTTGCCCCGCGCCTCAGTCTCTCGAAGGTATCTTTACGCGCTGCATCAAGTGAAACATAGATGGTCTTTATCATACCATGTACATTGCTTATTTTTTTCCAGGCTGTTTCATTAAATAATGTACCGTTTGTAAAGATTTCCAGACGGAGATCCGGCTGTTTGCTTCTATCAATAGAGGCAATAATTTCAAGTAAATGTTTGCTTGCAAGGAACTCTCCACCAGCGAATTCTAATATTTCTAAAGAATCCAGTATAGGACGAATAAATTTGTCAAGCACTTCTGCAAGCCTTTCCCCTTCTTTACCTGTAGCATGGTATCTTTCTGTTCTGCAGGAAGGACAAAAGAGATTACAGCTTCTATCGTGAAGCAGTGAAAGGTGGGTCGGTCCATAGGGAATGTCAAATTTATTTGATTTAATTACCGAAATATAGCGCAAATCTTTCAATTCCTTCTTTTCAGGTAGTGTGTTTCTCCTTATTGAAGGGCATTCATTAAGGCAATATTTAAAGTCACCATCAACAATGGATCGCCTGACTTCTACTGCAATAGGTGAATTCCAGATCTCCTCGAATGTTTGACTGTAGGCGTTTCCAACAACTATGGGTAAATATTCAGGACAACAAAGATGTACATTACCACCTTCACCTATCACAATTTTATTAAAAGGCATAGGGCAGAATTTGCCTTTGAGGGTTTCACTTTTATTAAAAGAAGATGGTTCATTACAGAGAAAATGAATAGGGGAATTGAATAGGAAAAACTCCGTCCCAGCAATTCTTGCAGAGATAAAGCAGTTATCCTTAATAATACCTGCTAAGTTAAAACTGAAACCGTGAACACCGTTGCCTTTTCCAGCCGTCAGAAGGTCTTGGCGAAATATATTGGCAACTACTCTTCCAAGAAAATTACCATTTTCAAATAGTTCAATCTCAACAGGGTCATCAGGTCTGGAGCTATCATACGCCCATCCATAGACAGTCCAACCTTTAATAACAAAAGAACCTTCAAACTGCTCTGCTTGACTTACGGACATGTAATATATTAACATGCATAAGAAATATTTTTACAGTGCTTTAATATTAATTTTTTATAATGTCAGTTGCTATTTGTACAATAATATCTAAAAACTATTTAAGCCATGCAAGGGTCTTTGTTGATTCATTTTTGAGGCATAACAGGGGCATCGATGTTCATATTCTTCTCGTGGATAGAGTTGATGGCTACTTTGACCCTGAAAATGAAAAATTTATCCTTTCAGAGATTGACCAACTTGAGATAAAAAATCTTTCGTCTTTTTGTTTTAAATACAATGTAACAGAATTAAACACTGCTGTTAAGCCTTTTTATATCGATTATCTCTTCAGAAGGCACGGTTATGAAAAAATAATATATTTTGACCCCGATATTCTCGTAATGAATAATCTAAATGAACTATTCAATCTCCTTGATAACTATTCGGTAGTCCTCATCCCCCATATAACTTCTCCAATCGCGGATGATGGAAGGCACATAAACGAAATAGATATACTAATGGCTGGTAGTTACAATCTTGGATTTATCGGTCTTTCACACTATGAAAGGCTTAAAGATTTTCTTAACTGGTGGAAAGAAAGGCTATATAAGTATTGTTTCTCCGTGCCTTCCCACGGACTTTTTGTAGACCAGAAATGGATAGACCTCCTGCCCGGCATGGTTGATGATGTCTATATTCTTAGACACCCTGGTTACAATGTTGCATATTGGAACCTTCACGAAAGAACCGTCACCTATAAGAATGGGCAGTTTCTTGTTAATAATCAACCGCTTTATTTTTTTCATTTCAGCGGTTTTGTGTTCAATGACATTGATTGTATCTCAAAGTATCAGGATAGATTCTCACTCAGAGATTTTGAAGATCTCAGATTGCTTTTTGAAAGATACAGGGACCTATTGGTCCAAAAAGATTATCTAAGTGTGAAAGATTGGCCTTATGCCTTTGGTTTTTTTGATAATGGTGTAAAGATACATGACATACTGAGACAACTCTATAATGGGTTGAAGGAGCAGGGTATTGATTTTGGAAATCCCTTTATAACAGACGGTCCTGATAGCTTCTTTAGCTGGCTGATTAAACCAGTCAAGGCAGGCAAACCTATAACAAATCTCCTTAGCTATATCTATTATCTGAGACCTGATCTTCAGAAGGCCTTTCCTGAACCTTTTGGAAGTAATTTAAACGAATTTATAGGCTGGGCTAAGCAATCTTTTAAAACTGAATATAATTTCGATTTTAGGCTCACGCCCTTTAAAGACTTTGAAGTTGAATTAAAGCATAATGTCGTGGCAAAGGCAAAGAGCGAATATTCTTTAAGGCATTTCAGAATTAGCGGAAAGATTAAGGATTTGGTCTGGAGGTATGGAATAAGATATGCAAAAATTATTAAAAGTCTGCCTGTACTCAATTTGATAGCATTCAGGGTTTATAACAGACTGGCATCTGAGAGGACATCAGCCATCGGCATGCACAATACAAAGGATGCTGTGAAGGAGATGTTGGGTACTTCCTTTTTAAAGGGACAGGATCCGGGCGTCAACATTGCAGGATATATAGATACGGAAAGTGGCGTTGCTGAGGCTACAAGGGGAATAATAAGGTCTGTTGACAGCGCAGGTATTCCCTTTGTCCTTAACAATATAGAACAGGAGTTTTATCGCAGGAATGATAAAACCTATACGGAATTTTCCAGAGAAAATCCATACCCTATTAACATTATTCATGTAAACGCTGATCAGGTTCCCCATGTTGCAAGAGTGCTCGGTGATGATTATTTCAGGGGTAAATATAATATCGGATACTGGTTCTGGGAACTTTCAGAATTTCCTGAAGAATGGCTTCCATCTTTGTCATATTTCGACGAGATATGGGTAGCAAGTGACTTTTGTCTCGATTCCATCTCAAAGGTATCACCTGTGCCTGTAGTCAAGATTTCACCGTCTGTTGTGATTGACGATAGCACTAACATTAGCAGGGAGTTTTTTGGACTTGATGCAAGCCGTTTTATATTCTTAATGATGTTTGATTTTCTCAGTTTCATTGAGAGAAAAAATCCAATGGCTGTAGTTGAGGCTTTTAGGCTGGCTTTTAAACCAGAAGATGATGTAACCCTTGTAATTAAGAGCACAAGCTCATCTTATAATCGGCCTATGCTGGAACATCTAAGCAGATTGGTCGATGGTTTAAATGTGAAAATTATAGATGTATATCTTAATAAACATGAATTACATTCCCTGATAAACTTGTGTGACTGCTATGTTGCCCTTCATCGATCAGAGGGATTTGGTCTGCCCCTTGCAGAGGCAATGCTTATGGGTAAGCCCGTTATCGCAACGGCTTATTCAGGGAATATGGAGTTCATGAATGTCAATAATAGTTTTCTGGTTAAATATAAGCTGGTTGAGCTGTGTGAGGATTGTGGGCCATATAAAAAGGGCAGGGTATGGGCTGACCCTGACATATCTCATGCTGCTGAGTTAATGCGATATGTTTTGAATAACAGAGAGCATACAATGGAGGTTGCTAAGAAAGGTAAAGAAGATATAAACAAATACTTTAATCCTGATGTGGTGGGAGGCAAAATAAAAAAAAGGATTGAGTGTATCCTCAAAAATTCAAACACGAGATAAGAAATTTATAAAATTCTTTAACTTGAGAATTCCCTGTGGCTTGCCACAGGGTTACCGAATAAGGCAGGAGGGAAAGATGGATATTTTAAGGAAATTTGTTTCTATCTGGTTTTTGGCTCTAACTATTCTTCTATGGGGCTGCGACAAGAAAACATCTATTGATAAAGATTCTGCAAACAAACCACCGAGGGGTGGGATGATAGAGGTAGTCAGATATGACAATGGCGAGCTTTTTGTATCAGGCTGGGCTGCAGATGAAGAAGATGGTGCTCCTGTAAAGAAGATTGAGATCTTTGTTGATGATAAACTCGTGGGAGAGGCTACATTAGGTATTGAGCCTAATCTTTCCCTAAACTTAGGCACAGGGGGATAGGATAGGTATACATTAAGGGGATATGATTGTAAAATCAAGGACTTGACAGGGGGGCAAAGATTTTTTATAATATGCCTAAATAGGCATATG